>JBDHKT010000067.1:0-7704 GCA_039586255.1 Gemmatimonadota bacterium
ACTGCATTCAGGCGGCGCGGGAGATCACCGGCGTTTCGTGAACCACGACCTGTTCTTCCAAGCGGCGAACACAGGCGCTCTCGGTCGCGATCGGGTTCCAGAGGTTTGGAGCGTCAGCCAGGTCAACGCGCTGGCGCGAAAGCTCCTCGAAGGGTCGTTGCCACTCATCTGGGTGGCCGGCGAAGTATCCGGGTTCAAACGGTATGCCGCCGGCCACTGCTTCTTCACACTGAAAGACAAAGAGGCGCAGCTGAGCTGCGTCATGTGGCGCGAGGCGGCCCGCTCGCTGCCCGCCGAGCCGCCCGAAGGCATGGCGGTCCATTCTCTCGGGTACCTGTCGATCTATGAGGCTGCCCGCCGAGCCGCCCGAAGGCATGGCGGTCCATTCTCTCGGGTACCTGTCGATCTATGAGCGCGCCGGCCGCTTCCAGTTCGTCGTTCGTGAGCTGACCGCAAAGGGCGAGGGCCTGTGGCGGCTTGCCTTTGAGCGGCTGCGTGCGAAGCTCGAGGCCGAAGGTCTCCTCGACCCGGCCCGCAAGCGGGGGATCCCGAGCCATCCGGCCTGCGTGGGCGTGATCACATCGCCGGAGGGTGCGGCGGTCCGCGATATCGTCTCGATCATCCGCCGCCGCGCACCCTGGACCGACATATTGGTCTACCCTGCGCGGGTGCAGGGCGACGAAGCGCCCGGCTCTCTCGTTGACGCTCTGCAGCATGCCGGCCGGCCGGCCCGTGCCGAGGTCCTCATAGTGGGGCGCGGGGGCGGTTCGCTGGAGGATCTGCGGGCCTTCAACGATGAGCGTGTAGTTCGGACGATCGCGGCGTCTCCGATACCCGTCATCTCTGCCGTGGGCCATGAGGTGGACATCACACTCGCCGACCTCGTGGCCGACATCCGTGCCGCGACCCCGTCCGCCGCAGCCGAGATCGCGGTGCCCGACCGAACCCGTCTGCGCGCCGACCTCGGCCGGGCCCGAGAGGGTTTGGCGGCTTCTCTGCAGGGCAGCGTGGTGCGTGGCCGGCAGCGCGTCGAACGTCTCGAAGAACGCCTGCTCGAGACAGTTCAGGGAGGCATCGCGCGCCGCAAACTCGTGGTCGAAACGCTTCGCCGGCGCCTCCGGGCGCTGGGCCCGATGGAAGTCCTGCACCGTGGGTACGGCCTGGCGCTGGACCGGGAGGGCAGGGTGATCCGGGGAGTCTCCGGCTTCCGCCCCGGGTCTGAGTTCACCCTGCGCCTCAAGGACGGTCGAGTGCATGCTCGAGCAGAGTCCGTGAGCGAAGAGGCCTGAGAAGCTATGGCAGAGAAATTCCGCCTGGGTAAGGCACTGAACCGGCTCGAGGAGATCGTCGAGAGCCTCGAGCGCGAGGAACTCGAGCTGGAGGATGCGCTCCGCCTCTTTGATGAAGGGATGGAGCTGATCCACACCGCGGAACGCGAGCTGATCGAGTCGGAAGGCAGGATCAAGCAGGTGCTGGTGGACAGGCGCGGGCGGCAGCGCGAGTCGGACATCGACTTGGACGCGGACAGCGGAGAGGAGTGATCGGTCCCCGGTTTTGAGTTGTCGGTTCCTAGCTGCCAATTACCGGCCACCGGCTACCGGCCACCGACCACTGTAACACGGTGCACGACTTCAACACGTACCTCGAAGAGACACGAGAACAGGTCGATCACGCCCTGACGCAGGTTCTCGACGAGTACCTCCGCGGCGCCGACGAGTGGCTAACCGAACCGATCCGTTACGCCTGCGAGGGTGGAGGCAAGCGGTTCCGGTCCATCCTCTTCCTCGCCAGCTACGAAATCTCGGGACGTGCGCCGGATGACCGGGTTAGAAGGTTAGCGACGGCGCTGGAGATCGTGCACGCTTACTCCCTTGTGCACGACGACCTTCCCTGCATGGACGATGATGATTGGCGGCGCGGCCGTCCCACGTGCCATCGCGCTTTCGGCGCCGAGCGCGCGACTATCGCCGCCGCCGCTATGGTCCCCCTGGCGAGCTGGGTCGTGGCCGGAGAGGCCCGGGCTATGGGACTGTCTGCGGCGGAGAGCGCCGTGTTGGTGGCCGAGCTATCGGAGGCGGCGGGACCCGAGGGCATGGTGGGCGGCCAGGTGCTCGACCTGATCAGCGAAGGGCGGGCGGTGACGGGTGCCGAGCTGGTCGAGATCCACCGCCGGAAGACCGGTGCCTTGATCTGCGCGGCGGCGCGATTGGGCGGCCGGGTCGGGCGCTTGGAGCCGGGGACGCTGCAGGCGCTCACCGACTACGGCGAGAAGGTCGGACTCGCTTTCCAGATCGCCGATGATGTCCTGGACGAGGAGGGCACGACCGCCTCCCTGGGCAAGGACGCCCGTAGCGACCGCGAGCTCGGCAAGGCGACGTACCCGGGCGTGTTCGGTATGGAGCGGGCGCGCGCCGAGGCCCGGCGCCTGGCTGAAGAAGCGACCGAGGCACTTCGCCGGGCGGGTATCAAGAGCCCTTCGCTCGAGGGGCTGGCCATCCACGTCGTGGAACGCGAGAGTTAAGGTGGGCGGCGGGCGGGGGCTGGCGCGGGGCCCCGTGCCGGTGTTGACGTCGCGTTGACCCCCGGAGACCATCGTTATTGGCAGCAGCGAGGTGTGAGCCGGATGAAACGGATTGGCGTAGTCGGTAACCCCAGGTACAGAAACGTCCCCGAGGCGTTGGATCGCCTGGTGGAGGTCGCGCCGCAGCACGAGTTCGAGTTGTTCGTGGCTCCCGAGCTCCGCGGCGGGCGCGAGGCGGATGTCGGGGAGCTGCCGGGGCTCCCGGAGGAGATTGACCTTCTGGTCACACTGGGCGGTGACGGCGCTCTGCTGGGCGGTGCCCGCTGGGCAGGGCCGGCAGGGACTCCTGTGTTGGGGGTCAACCTCGGGCGGCTCGGCTTCCTGACGGCGGTCACCGTGGAGGAGTTGGAGGGATCCCTGGCGCGGATCGCACGTGGCGACTTCGTTCTCGACACGCGCATGGGACTCGAGGTGCGACTCCAGCACCAGCGCGACGAGGCCGAGCCGTTCTACGCGCTTAACGACGCTGTCCTGCACCGTGGTGGCCTGGTCCGAGTCGTGCACCTTAAGGTCTGGGTAGATGAGGACGAAGTAGGCCTCTACCGGGCAGACGGAGTGATCGTGGCGACACCCACCGGGTCCACCGCCTACTCGCTGTCGGCCGGCGGCCCGATCGTCGACCCGCGACTCGACGCCATCGTCGTGACTCCCATCTGCCCCCACACGCTGGCCGTACGCCCGCTCGTGCTGCGAGCCAGCGCCCAGATCACACTCGAGGTCGTCTCATCTCCTGAGGATCTCATCCTCACCGTCGACGGGCAGGTAGGATCGCAACTCAAGCCCGGTGATCGAGTCGACGTTTGCAGAGCGCCGGAACCCGTGCGTCTCGTTCGCCTACCCGGACAGTCCTTCTTCTCGCTGCTTCGCCGCAAGCTCAAGTGGGGCGACGTGTCCGAGGGGATGAAGACCGATCACTAGCCTTCTATCGCCGTGCTGACCGAGCTGCGGATCAAGAACTACGCGGTCATCGAGGACCTGGACCTCCGGTTCGACCCGGGGCTCGTTGTGCTCACCGGTGAGACCGGCGCCGGTAAGTCGATCATCGTCGGCGCGCTCTCCCTCGTGCTCGGGGAGCGCGCCGCCACCGACGTGATACGCGCCGGCGAGCAGCGGGCGGTGATCGAGGCGGTGTTCGATATCGGCGAGCGCGACGACCTGCTGCAGCGCTGCGACGAAGCCGGTATCGAGGCGAGCGACGGCTGGCTTGTCCTCAAGCGCGAGGTCAACGCCAGCGGGCGCAGCCGCGCCTGGGTCAACGGCTCGCTGGCCACGGCCTCGGTCACCGGCGACTTCGGGCAGGCGCTCGTGGATCTGCACGGCCAGCACGAGCACCAGACGCTGCTACACGCGGGACCGCAGAGAGAGATCCTCGATGCGTTCGGCGGTGCGCTGGAACCGGCGAGCGAGTTGCACGCTTGCTGGTCACAGCTCAGCGAGGTCCGGCGCAAACGCGCGGAGGTCGAGGAGCGGCGGGCCCGGACGGAGGAGCGGGCCGAACTCCTTCGCCATCAGGCCGACGAGATCGAGGCCGCCGGACTGAGTGATCCCGAGGAGGACCTCCAGCTGGCTGATGAGGAGCGCCGTTTGGCCCACGCCGAAGAACTGATCGAGCGGGCGACGGCGCTCTCCGATGCCGTCTACTCGGCTGACGGCTCGGTCTATGAACGACTCGGCGTTCTGCGCCGTGAGCTGGCTGCTCTCGCCAAAGTCGATCCCGGCGCCGAGGCTCGGTTCGCTGAGTTGTTCGACACGGCGTAGTACACGGCCCAGGAGCTGGGTGAACGGCTGGGTGCTTACAGGGACTCGATCGATATCAGCCCCGACACGCTGGAGCGCATCCGCGGGCGGATCGACATGCTCTACCGTTTGAAGGCGAAGTACGGCCCGATGCTGGAAGACGTGATGGCGGCGGGGGTGCGTGGCCGCCAGGAGCTGGACGCTCTCGACCTGGCCGGGTTCGAGCTGAAAGAGCTGGCGCGTGAGGAGGAAACAGGCGCGGCGCAGCTCGAGAAGCTTGCCGCGAGGTTGAGCAAGTCGCGGACGAAGGCGGCGAAGGCCTTAGGGGCGGAGGTCAGCGGCCTGCTTCCCGAGCTCGGGATGCCGGACGGCCGGTTCGAGGTCGCGCTCAGCAGGCGCCCGACGATTGGTTCGACCGGTGCCGAGGATGTGGAGTTCCGCGTCACGCTCAATAAGGGCTTCGATCCGCGCTCGTTGTCGAAGGTGGCGTCGGGCGGCGAACTGAGCCGGGTCATGTTGGCGCTGAAGACCATCCTGGCGCGTCTCGACCGGACCCCCACCCTCATATTCGACGAGATCGACGCCGGGATCGGCGGGATCGTCGGGGGCAAGATCGCGGAGCGCCTCAAGACGGTTGCCGGACATCACCAAGTCTTCGTCATCACGCACCTGCCACAGATCGCAGCACTCGCCGATCACCACCTGCTCGTCACGAAGGAATCCAAGGGCAAGAAATCGGCGACCCGGGTCGACGAACTCCAAGGCGACGATCGGGTACGGGACCTCGCTCGGATGCTCGGCGGCGACCCGGAGCGTAAGGCTTCGCTCGAGCACGCCCGGGCTCTCCTGCAGCCGTCCGGCTGATCCGCTGCTCTCTTACGATTCCTTTCTACCCAGCAGCAGGCGGTAGAGACGGACGGATACCTCCCAGATGTTACTCTTGGGGGCGAACCCGTCCTCTGCGCGGGTCGTATTGCGGTAGCGTAGCTCGACCTCCACCGGTGTGCCGTCACGCCGGTCACCCGACCAATCGGTGGACGAGAAGCGCGCGGCAAAGCCCAGGGATCGCGCCGTGTACTCGGTCCCCTCCTCCAGGTCGGCGGGCAGGAAGGTCGCATCACCCGGCACCGGGTCCACGCGCCGCACGAAGTCGGCACCACGGTGAATGAGCAGGTAGAGGAAACTGAAGGTGATGTTGCGCGTGAAGTTGAACCGCGGCACGGCGGCCAGCGTCATCACATCGCCCGGGTCCCATTTCACCGGCGCCGTGTATGCACCTAGCTGGATCGGCAGCTCGCGCGACGTGACCAGCCGCTCGACCTCGGCCTCCATCTGGATGTTGTAGCCGGCGAAGACCGACAGCCAGAACCGGCTGCCGAACCCGACATCGAACGTGCCCCGCAGTTCCAGGTCGGACTGCCCGTCCCCGGTGCCTACGTCGAAGAGGTGCTGGGCCTGCGGCGGAGTGCCCGTCGCGAACCGCCAGAGAGCGTCGAAGCGTGCCCGGAGCGGGAAGGTCGGTCTCGACCCGTCCGGACGCCGCCGGAACGTGTTGAGCGGCTGTAGGCTTATGCCCGCCTCGATGTCCCCGAGCTTGATCCCGCTCACGCGGCCCTCCGGAACCTCGATCCCGAACTCGGGCCCTGAAGTGAGCAGCATCGCCGCCTCTTCGTCGATCGGCCGCGCCAGCGCCAGCGCCGGCAGTGCCAGGTCGAGCCCTTCAAAGCCGCCGCGCACCGTCTCGTAGAACCCGCCGAGTGCGGCACCGTTCGACCCCGAGTCGGTCGGGACGTACGACAACTCGTTCAGGTCCAGCAGACCCGTCTCGATAGCCCGCGCGTCCGCCAGCAGCGCTTGAGCTTCCGCCTGCGTGGCCGGCGGCAGCGTGTCCGCAGCCACGATCGCTTCGAGGGCGACGATTCCGGCGCCCAGTCCCGCGAAGAATGAGTTGGGATCGCCGCCGAATGCAGATCCCTGAAAACCCGAGTTGGCCGCCAGCGTGTCGAGCTGTTCGCCGCCGTACGACACGCCTTTCACGAGGGGGACGACGGTAAATATCGCCAGCCATCGAGTCGGAGCGAAACTAATGCTGATCGGGGCTCGCGTACGCTCGATTAGGACGTCGTATTGCAGCGGGCCCAACGTGCTGACCTCCGGATCCGCCAGCCCGAGCGTGGGGAAGAGGTCGATCAGGGCGACGTCCAGGCTGTCCAGCGGCGGTACGAGCCGCGAATCCAGCACGGCGGTGAACATCTCGGTCAGTGGCTGCACCGAACCGTCGGGCGTGAAGCGATGATCGACGGTGATGTTCTGTCCCGCCAGCCCCACCTGCAGCTCGCCGCGCCGGGGGAACTGGGCGTCGAACCACTGGGCGTTGAGGCTTGCCGGCAACAGGAGCGCCGCGACCAGCGCCAAGCCGCCGCACCTCCGCCTCATCACCCGACCTCTCGTCGCCGGACCGCGCTCACAGTGGCCTCTTTCCTTCATGGGAAAGTCGCTCAGAAGTGGCCCGCTTCCTGCGGGCACGACGGTCGATAATATGACCCCGGCCAGCGCGCCGGGACAGAGAGGGGCTAAATTGACACGGCGCCGCGGCCGCCTAGTTTGTTAGCAGGAGTTAGAGGGCGCCGTAGCCAAGTGGACTAAGGCGGGGGCCTGCAAAGCCCCTATTCGTGGGTTCGAATCCCACCGGCGCCTCCATCCCCGCTGCGCGGCCCGCCGGCGCTAAAACCGAGCTAGAGCTAGCTTTATGGAAGAGGCGCGGCGAGCGTTGCGGGGCTTTCTATCCCCGTTTTCGGCCTGGGGCAGCAGGCGCGCCCCGGAAACGGATGGGGAACACGTTGTGAAATTGTAACTTAGAACGCAGGCCTTGCTCTCGGGAGGAGTTATAGCCAACTTGAAGTGCGACCGACCTATGTCCCGGCGCCGTTTCGCGGCAGCGGAACATCCCTCCCGCCGGCTTGAGTGCTGCCGCGGTATCACCATTCTCGAGCTCGCAATGGCCATGCTGGTAATCGCCGTGATGCTGGGCTTAAGCCTACCGCTGGCGTCTGCCGTTACCGGTAGGTTCAAGGTTGGCAGCGCGAGTAATGCCTTCGCCAATACCTACGCGCGGGCGCGGGCGGCGGCAGTCCAGTACGGTCGCGAGGGCCGGTTGCACATCCGAGCGGATCAGGGTGAGTTCTGGGTGGAGGTGGACACGGGCGTGCCCGGTGCGATGTTGGCTGACACGATCGGCCGTATGGTGCACCTGAGCACGGAGTACAGCGGAGTGACGATGTTCTCGACCAAGGGTACACTCTGCTTCGATGCACGGGGCTTGGCCTACTCGGGTGGCGCCTGCGACACCCACGATGCGATGATTACGTTCTCCCGTTGGGATCGAG
>JBDHKT010000002.1:0-27718 GCA_039586255.1 Gemmatimonadota bacterium
CGGCAGGGAAGTATGGGATCTCATGCTCGAAGAAGGACGTTTGAACAGCGGCGAGAGCGTGAGCTATGGATACGGAATATCCATGCGCAGCCACAATTCCCATGCCTCGATCGGCCACGGAGGCAAGTGGCGCGGTTATCTCAGCGACATGGTCTACTACCCGGAAGAAGAAACGGGATATGTCCTGCTCATAACGCAGAATCCGCCGACCGTCTGGATGACGGGGAGGGTGGACGACATACTGCTCGGAAATGCGGGCGGAGAATGAAGCGTTAAGGCGTCAGGCATGTGTTAGCGAGTAGAGAGCTACTCATATCGGGCTGGAAAGATCGCTCCACTCGAAGCGGAGCCCCGTAAGGGGGCGCTGCCTGCCTTTTGTTCCCGCCTGTGACCTGAATCCTTCATCGGCAAAGGAATCCGGGGCGCCTGTGAAGGAGGTGGCGGCGCCCAAAAGCCTTTACTCCCGTTGCCGCCGGTAACGCGGCCAAGCCTCCGGAACGTCGTGGCAGCGTGTGCTAAGATGTGTGCGAACTTTCACTGAGAATCTCCCATCTTGGCACACTGAGCATGTGGGAAGGTCTCGGGGAAAACCGCGACATTGCTGTAAACTCCAGTAAACGGTGCCAGTCGTGCGGCGCCTTTTAATCCGCAGGCCGTGGGTGGAGGTTCGCGCCGCACTGCGGCGCTCAGTATGAAGGCGCCCTGCCTGGGCGCCTTCAACTCGAGCCCCACCCCGGTCACTTGCAAATAAAGGGCTTACGGGCGTCGCTGCGCCCCGTCCGCCTCGACTGTAGACAAAACTGTAGACAAGGCTCTCCGCACGTCCTCGTCCTCGCCGATCTCATCCAGAAAGACCGTCCCGCGGCCCGCCAGCGCGAACCGGCCCCGGCGATCGGAGGTCGCACCGGTGAACGCGCCGCGCACGTGTCCGAACAGTTCCGACTTGAGAAGCGTCGAGGGCAGTGCTGTGCAGTCCACCGCGACGAAAGGCTCCGCAGCGAAAGGCGATGCGTCATGGATCGCGCGAGCGATCAGTTCCTTGCCGTCGCGGCCCCGCGTACCCCATGTGCATCCAGACCGAGGCGGTGCCGGGACCACCGTTGAAGGAGAAGATCAACGGTCGGTTGCTCTTGTCCTGGGTCCCGTCCCGGGTGTAGGCGATGTAGAACATCTTCGCCGCGACCTTCCCGTCATCACGGATCGGCAGCCGGCCGGCTTCAGCGGTATAGTTGACGTTCTGGCCGTTGATCCGAGCGCTTCGCTGCGTGACGACGGGCTCGTCCGGCAACAGGTCCGCCTCCGTGCCGGCTGTGCTCGCCCTGGCCGACGCCTGCGGCGGCCGTTGAGGCTGTTGGGCTGTGGCCGGGACAACCTGGGCATCGAGTGTGCAGACGAACAGCAGCGCGAGAACACTTCTGGTCCTCATAAGTCTCCTCCCTGGCTGCAGTAGGGGTGGGGCTGAGGAGTGTAGATGGTATCGCGCCGGGCATGGCGTGGCGATTGCACCCACATCAGACCGCCGCTAGAATTTGGCATACGCCTCAAACGGGAGAAAGGACAATGCGAACGTTCGTCGGGACAACCGTATGCGCCGTCGCACTCACTTTGGTGACGGCGTGCGGGGAGCAAGCGGCAACTACGGATCACGAAATGAACGTGCTCCTCGCGGAGTGGACGGGGCCGTACGGGGGCGTTCCCGCCTTCGACAGAATGGATCTCGCCTATCTGAAGCCTGCATTGGAAGCAGCTATGGCTGAGAACCTCGAGGAGATCGAGGCGATCGCCGCGAACCCCGAGCCGCCGACCTTCGAGAACACGATCGTCGCCCTGGAGCGCACCGGCCAGACGCTGGACCGCGTGTTGACCTATCGCGGTATCTGGAGCTCCAATATGTCGAGTCCGGAGTTCCGCGAGATCCAGATGGAGATGGCGCCCAAACTGTCCGCGCACAATTCCAAGATCATCCAGAACCAGGCGCTCTTCGATCGCATCAGGACGGTCTACGAGAGCGACGAGGCAAGAACCCTGCGTCCCGATCAACGACGTCTGCTGCAGCTGGTCTACGACCGATTCGCGCGCAACGGCGCGACGCTCGCAGGTGAAGCGAAGGAACGCTACGCGGAGATCAACCAGCGCCTCGCGGAACTCCATACTCAATACGGCAACAACATCCTGGCGGATGAAGAGGGTTATGTCACTTACTTGAGTGAGGACCAGCTGGGCGGTCTGCCTGAGTCCTTCGTTCGGGCGGCCGCCGCGGCGGCCGCGGAGCGTGGCCGTGAAGGCGAGTACGCCGTTACGAACACGCGCTCCTCGATGGACCCCTTCCTGACGTTCTCGGATGAGCGCGACCTGCGCGAGCAGGTCTGGAGGACGTATTACAACCGCGGTGACAACGACGACGAGAACGACAATAACGCGCTGATCCCGGAGATCCTGCAGTTACGCCACGAGCGCGTGCAGCTGCTCGGCTACGAGAACTACGCCGCCTGGCGACTGGAGAACCGGATGGCCAAGACGCCCGAGCGGGCCTTCGCTCTGCTGGAAGCGGTGTGGCTGGCGGCGATCGCCCGCGTCGATGAGGAGGTCGCCGACATGCAGGCGATTGCCGATGCCGAGGGCGCCGGGATCACGATTGCGCCCTGGGACTATCGCTACTACGCCGAGAAAGTCCGCAAGGCGAAGTACGATCTCGACTCTGACGAGGTGAAGCAGTACCTGCAGCTCGATAACCTGATCGATGCGATGCTGTACGTCGCCGGCGAGGTATTCAATTTCGAATTCACGCCGGTTCCGGAGG
This sequence comes from Gemmatimonadota bacterium, assembly GCA_039586255.1. Taxonomy (GTDB): domain Bacteria; phylum Gemmatimonadota; class Gemmatimonadetes; order Palauibacterales; family KS3-K002. The sequence goes on from JBDHKT010000002.1 coordinate 2,801, forward strand.
GCTCGGTTCCAGTCTTCCATCCGGACGTGAAAGTCTGGGAGGTCACCGATAAAGAATCCGGCGAGCATGTCGGGGTCTGGTATCTCGATCCGTTCGCGCGCACGGGCAAGCGGTCCGGTGCTTGGGCGTCCGCGTATCGCAGCCATGAGACCTTGGACGGCCCGAAGACGCCGCTTGGCTCTAACAACTCCAACTTCATCAAAGGTGCGCCGGGCGAGCCGGTTCTCGTCTCGTGGAGCGATGCGGAGACCCTTTTCCACGAGTTCGGCCATGCGCTGCACTACCTGTCGTCCAACGTCGCCTATCCGACGCTGAACAGCGGCGTGCGGGACTACACCGAGTTCCAGTCGCAGTTGCTGGAGCGCTGGCTCCTGACGGACAGAGTGATCGACAACTATCTCGTGCACGTCGAGACAGGCGAGCCTATCCCCGACGAACTGGTCGCTAAGATCCGCAACGCGGCCACGTTCAATCAGGGCTTTGAAACGACTGAATACCTGGCTTCGGCGCTCATGGACATGATGTACCACACGATGGATCCGACGGGATTGGACCCGGACGCGTTCGAGCGCGAGGCACTCGAAAGACTCGGAATGCCGGAGCAGATCCCGATGCGGCACCGCAGCCCGCACTTCGCGCACATCTTCTCGAGCGAGGGCTACGCGGCGGGCTACTACAGCTATATATGGGCCGATGTCCTGACGGCCGACGCGGCGGAAGCGTTCGCCGAAGCGCCGGGCGGCTTCTACGACCGGGAGCTGGCGAAGAAGCTGGTCGACAATCTTTTCGCCCCGAGGAACGCGGTGGATCCGGCGAACGCCTACCGGGCGTTCCGCGGACGGGACGCAGAGATCGATGCACTGATGCGGGATCGCGGGTTTCCAGTTCCGTAGGCCGTCCATCATCACAGCTGACACGTGCAAGGCAGCGGCTATATTGGAAGCACCTGGAGTTGGGCTGAGGAGGTCGTGAAGTAGAGCCGGATGATCCCCTCAGTTTCGATCCCAATGTGATGGCGGAATGGCTGGAGTGGGCGTGGCGACGGGCTGAAGAGGAAGTGCCCGGGTAGCCTCCTCTCACGGAACGTGAACGACGGCTCCCTCGCTACAAGTGGCGGCCGTCGGTCTATCGACTGACCGGCATGACCGTTCAGTCTGACCGTGGTAACGTCGTCTGCGAGCGGTCCCTCTCCTCCGACCGTATCGTTTCGTTGCCTGCGGTCGGTTAGCACGAAGCACCTGGACGGTAACAAGGGACAGACGACAGTTGGGAGGGCTACTAGGGCGCTCAGTATGAAGGCGCCCTGCCTGGGCGCCTTCAACCCGAGCTCCACCCCGGTCATTTCCTAACTTCCAACCTTGTAGTCACTTAGCTGAAGAGTCTCCTGGCCCCCTTTGAAGACCCGGTCAGTTTCTGGGTCAGTTCAGACTATTGCTCGAGGCGAAACCTGCGGCCCGCCAGCACGACCTCGGAGAGCTTTGGGGGGTCGGGATGCTGATAGCAGAGTTGCAGCGAGTCGGATTCTTCCAGCCGCCAGCCGCAGCCACGTCGGCTAGACTCAGATCCTTCCTAGCGGCTGCCCAAATCCGGCGGAACATGTGCGACCGTCCGTTGCGCTGATGGCGTATCCCGGCGAGTTCTTCCCCCTTTCTCAGCCAGCGGCAGGCCCGCCCGGTATCTACGTGGAACTGCGGTTTGAGAGGGGCAGGGAACAGCCAAGCGTCCCCGACGCCGGGTCTCTCGCGCCCGACCTACCGGGTCGGTCGCACCCCTTTCGTGTAGTCCCTGCAGGACATCAGAGATAGTAAGAAAAAATCTCGTCCATCAACTCACTTGTCCACGTATCGAAACCATCATTCGCGAACACCCCTCCGTTGGAAAGAAACAGATAGGTGAATCGCTTCTCCGGTACGCGAAACACGTAGTTCAGCCAGCCGGTGCCGAAGCCCCCGTGTCGCAGAGACTTCGCGCCATTATGCTGCCCGACCATCCAGCCGTATCCGAAATCGTCATGGCCGCCGGTATATCCGGTGAACGCGAGTTCTAGAGTGGCTTGCTGGACGATAGCGTCCGTGTACAGTGCCTGATCCCACTTGACGTAGTCGTTCAGGGTCGTGTAGATGCCCCCGGGGCCGTAAGTGTACATGGAGTACTCGTACAACCGGTTGTGCTCGTCATACGGCTGTGCCGTGTTCGCCGGATACACCACCGACTCATCGCTCACGAAGGTTGCGGTCATTCCCAGAGGGTCGAAGATGTTCTCACCCAGGAAGTCGGCAAAGCTCATGTCGGTGAGTCGTTCCACGATCATCGCCAGAATGATGTAGCCGGTATTGCTGTAGGATGTACTCGTCCCGGGCGGGAAATCGAGCGCGGGAGCTGCGAGCACGAGGTCCAGGGCAGCCTGGTTCGTCAAACCGTCGATGGCCGCCGGGGCGTCCCCCGTGATATCGGTGTAATTGGGTATCCCCGACTGATGTGTCAGGAGCTGATGGACCGTGATCGCCGACCACGCCGCCGGCAGTTCCGGGAGGATCGAAAGGATCGGCGTCTCCAGGGTGAGCATCTCACGTTCGTAGAGAATGAGCACCGCCAACGCGGTGAACTGTTTCGTCAGGCTGGCGGCGTTGCTGGGTGTATCCGGAGAGAAGGGGATGCCGGTCTCGATGTTCGCCATACCCCAACCCCGAGCGAAGGCGACAGCGCCCTCGCTGATGACGACGAACCCGAATCCGGATCCTTCGGGATCCATACGCTCCGTTACGTACGCTTCCATGCGCGCCCAGAACTCTTCTTCCGTTTCGGAAGGACCCTGCGAATCACATCCGGGGAAGAAAGCGGAGAGCGCGAGTAGGAGAACGGCTGCCCTAAGGATGTACCGCGGCGCTACCGAAGGAGATGGTCGTTTCCGATGCTTCATTACGGTTACCTCGTGCATACATTGCCTGGCTCCGGAACGTCGTAGCCTCCAACTGCATTGGGAGAAGCAGCGCCTGCAGGTTCGGTAAGCACCGCTTTGATCTTCTGGTCTCTTTGATGCACGGAAGGCCTTCAGGGTTGCAACGGGCATCACCGGTAGAGGTTAACCTTCGCGAGATGACGGATGGACTTGGCGTAAGATACCCGCGCTTCCAGGCGCTGCTGGACAAGTACAAGTAGGTATCTGTCGCGGTGCCGATCATGGTGACAGCACCCACCGGCGCTGGCTGGCGCCAGAACGTGCCCTTCTAATCCGCAGGCCGTGGGTGGAGATTCGCGCCGCTCAGCGGCGCTCAGTATGAAGGCGCCCTGCCTGGGCGCCTTCAACGCGAGCCCCACCCCGGTCATTCCCCAGTCCCGGCATACAGCTAGTTATTTCGCAGGCCTGCCGATCCTTGGAATGCGAATCGCTTGGGGTTGGCCGCAATTCGATCCCGGGCTTGAGCACGCCATTAGGTGAAGAGCTGTGGTCTGTAGACAAGATGAACAGGCGGCGCGACTGTGGCGAGCGCAAACCTCCAGGCGCCGAGTCGCACTGCAGCTGTTCGAATTCGGGACGGGCAATCCCAGGATTGACCACCGTATGTGGTGTGAGTACGACCATCTCAGCCTCCGAGCGCTAATCCAATAGCTCGTCAGTACGAAGTGTCGCGTGGCGAACTTATCGGAACCTGGCACCGTAATTGCCATATTCTTCGTGACGAGAAGTAGCGCGAGGCGAAGCTCCGATCCGGCTTGCGTAGCAGGCCAGCCACCTACGCCGTCGCGGCTATGATGTGAGCTTGCGCGTGTATCCCAATGTCGGACACGGACTGACCGAGGAGATGTCGATCGAGCTGTTCGCTTCCGTTGGCCCCTTACCGCGGCTTACCCACACGCTTCACCCGTCGTGAGAGGAAGCGACCATGCACTATTGGAGCCGCCAAGCGCTACAGGTGCTGTCACTCTGGGGCCGAGTTCGGATCCTCTTGGATGACCTCAGGTACGCCGTCCGAACCCTGCGCCGAAACACCGGTTTCACCGTCACTGCCGTGCTCACTCTGGCCCTCGGCATCGGTGCCAACACGGGGGTCTTCAGCGTGGTGAACGGGATCATCCTCAAGCCTCTGCCTTACAACGATCCCGACCGACTCGTGATGATCTACGTCGCACGTCCGGAACGCGGTTGGACGCGAGGCTCGATGTCTCAGCCGGACCTGCGTAGCGTGCAGGCCGAAGCGCGTTCGATTCAGGCTGCAGCGGGATACTATGCCACGGAACTGACTCTCACGGGCCTTGGAGCGGCGGAGTCGGTCCCGGGAGCAGAGGTCACCGACGGGTTGCTGGCGGTGTTTCAGGAACCTGCGTTCCTGGGTAGGGACGTTCTCAGCGAGGAAAACGTGCCAGGTGGGCCTCGCGTCGTTGTAATCGGACACGCGTTCTGGCAAGAGCGTCTCGGCGGAGATCAGCACGTACTGGGGAGAACAGTCCAGATCTCTGGTGAGCCGTACGAGATTGTGGGAGTGGCACCTCCTGGATTCGACTATCCCCAGGGCGCGCAGCTCTGGGTGCCGCGGTATCTCAACGTCGAGCGGTGCGGACGAGACTGCCACTTTCTGCAGGTCATCGGACGGCTAGCTGACGGTACGAGCGTTAGCTCGGCCAGTAACGAAATCGTGGAACTATCGCGCCGCCTCGAAGAGCGATATCCCGTTCTGAACTACGGCAAGCGCTTCAACTTGATCACCCTCGAGCAGGACATCGTTGGGGACGTACGTACGGCCCTGTTGGTGCTCTTCGGTGCGGTCGGCATCGTGTTGTTGATTGCCTGCGCCAACGTTGCCAACCTGTTGCTCGCCAGAGCCTCGTCGCGGAGTCATGAGGTTGCGATGCGATCGGCGCTGGGTGCCAGTCGGGGACACATCGTGCTCCAGCTACTGTTGGAAGCGCTTGTGCTGGCGTCGCTCGCTGGCTTTGTCGGCCTCGTCCTAGCATCATGGACGGTGAGCCTGCTGCTGAGCATGGCTCCGGCAACGATCCCCCGGCTGGACCAAGTCGCGCTCGACGGCGTGGTCTTGCTTTACACTCTGGTGGCGGTGGTGGTCATTACGGTTCTGTTTGGGCTCACACCCTCACTGTGGCTTGCGCGAGTTTCGGTTACTGAGGTGCTGAGCCAGGGTGGCCGCACCGGTAGTGGGGGTCCGACCCAACGCCAGTCGCGCTCTGCGCTGCTGATCGCGCAGGTTGCACTCTCCTTGATGCTCTTGCTCGGCGCGGGGCTGCTGCTCCGCAGTTTCTCCAGGCTGAACGCCGTTCAGCTCGGGTTCGAGAAAGACGATGTGTTGACCTTCCGCCTAGCACTTCGGAGCGATCCCTACGACTACGACGTGGACCGTACCGTTCGCTTCTTTGGGTCTCTGGAGGATCGAATCCGTGGTCTGCCGGGCGTCGACGCTGTTGCGTCAGTGTATGGGAGCCCTCTTGCTGGATACGGCGTAAGCACGTCCATCCACTTCCTGGATCGGGCACCGCCACCCGAAGGTCAGGAAGACGACGTAACGGTCCGGGTCGTCACGCCGGGATACCACGACGCGCTTAGGATTCCGGTCGTGAACGGTCGCAGACTCGAAACGGGCGATCGAGACGGCCTGGCGCGAGTTGCACTCGTAAGCCAGAGCCTAAGTGACCACTACTATCCGAATCAGGATCCCGTCGGCAGAAGAATCCGCATCGACATGAACTTGGGATATGGATCCGAAGACCCTTGGACCATCGTTGGCGTCGTCGGCGATATCCGTTCACAGGCCCTTGCGGCAGAACCTGAGCCCGAGATCTACGTACCTCATGCCCAGATGGGCAGCCGCATCATGAGTGTCCTAGTGCGCATGAATCCTGGAGCCGACAACTTGCTCCCCGCGATTCGCAGAGAGGTCCAGGCTCTCGACTCCAATGTCCCGCTTCGCAACGTCGAGATGTTGGAGGAAACCGTCGACCGCCATTTGGGTCCAGCTCGGTTCTACCTGCTGCTACTCGCCTTCTTTGCCGGTGTGGCGGTGGCGCTCGCCGGCATTGGCCTGTACGGGGTCATCGCATATCTCGTCTCCCGACGGACGCGTGAGATAGGAATCCGCATGGCTCTCGGCGCAAAGAGTGGCGACATAGGCCGCATGGTGCTGTCTCAAGGAGTTTGCCTAGCTCTCGTCGGGGTTGCATTGGGGATTATCGGTGCGTATTTGAGCTCGCGGGCATTCCAATCTTTGTTATATGAAGTGAAACCGGGTGATCCCTTGGCCTTTGTGGGCGCTACAGTGTTGCTGCTTGGGGTAGTTGCACTCGCAATCCTGCTCCCCGCCAAGCGGGCAAGCAGCGTGGACCCAGTGGAGGCGTTGAAGTCAGAATAACGCTATCGCCCCGCACGTCTCGGTAGTGGCCTCGGCGTTCGGGGTAGTCGCCGCCAATCGCGGAACTGGCGCTGGCTGGCGCCAGAATGTGGGGATCTTGCCGCGACCCCCTGCGCGAGCACCCGCGCTTCCCGGCGCTGCTGGATAAGTACGAATAGTCCCAGTCGGGGAGTCGCGGTGACACTTGTGGTGCCAGCGTCCACCGGCGCTGGCTGGCGCCAGTTCGTGCCCTTTTAATCCGCAGGTCCTGGGTTCGAGTCCCAGCCCGGTCACTCAGCATCACGTCGGTTCGAGCAGGCGGTCTGTAATTCAACTCCTCTCATCTTTGTCGAGGCCATGGAGTTTTCGGACGTTGAGGGCCTTCCAGCGCAGCCCCGGATGCGATCGGATGATCTCTTGGAGGTTCGCGTCCTTGGTGAGAAGCTGCGGCGCGATCTCGCGGCGATCGTTGAGGCGGTCGAGGAACTCGCGCTCGTTCGGCTCGAATGGGAGAACGACGGACAGTAGATCCCTGCAAGCGCTGACCAGACTGTCTGTCCACTCCCACAGGTGCTCGGTCGCCGGCGCAACACCGCCACGGAGCACCGGCAGAAGCTGCCGATCGACCTCGCGCGGATCCGCTCTGACGTCGTCGACCGATACGGTTCGCCAGTCCCGCCGGTTGATTCCACCGTAGACAACGAAGCCTGTCCGGAGCCGTGATCGATCGAACCCACCGCGATGCAGAAGCTCGCGTGCGTCGAAGACATCCCGACTCGCGCGCCGGCTGAAGAGTGCGGCGAGCTTGCCAGCGGCAAGCTCGTGCAGGTCGAGCACCGGCACTTGCGTCACGCGAAACGAGCCCACCGGGCGAGAGTCGATGGCCGCGTGCGGCCAGAGTGGCGTGCGCAGCATGAAGTTCACGTCGAGCTCGAGCGTGCCCGGGCGGCCTGACACGCCCGTGTACGAAAGCCGCCACTTTCCGCCCGCGTGATCGGAAGGAATGCGCCTGACTTGGATGCCGAGCCGGCCGCAGACTGCCTCGAGGGCCTGTTCTACTTTCGGACGATCGGAGAGCATCGTCTCAAGATCGCTCGTGCCGACGTAGTTCAGATCGATGTCGACCGACAGGCGCGGCGCGTCGAACACGAACAGGTTCAACGCGGTTCCACCCTTGAGGGCGATGCGCGGCTTGAGGAAAGGGTGGCTTCGTAGCGACTCCAGCAGCTCGAGGAGGAGGATGACCTTCTCGAGCGGATCCATCTGGAATCGGGTTTCCGCCGCCTCCCTCGCCAGCTCGGCCTCGGTCAGCATCAGGCAACCTCCTCCCACACCCGCTCAAGCACGCGCTCGGGCACCACCAGGTTCCAGTCGGCAACCAGCTTTCCTGACTCACGCGCGCTGTCGAGATAGCGGGGTTGATCCGGCGCATGCGCCCGCAGGGCATCCAGGTGACGGTCCTCGACCATGAGCGTCTCCCGGTGCTGCTCGAGGAAAAAGCCGAGGCGCGCCACGGTGAGGGCCGATCCGAGCCTGAGGGCGTAGTCGATCACGGCATCGAGATCGAAAAACTCGACCATCTCGAGTGAGCGCCAGATCTCCTCCCAGCCTCCGCCCTTGTCCGGTGCATCGAGGACATCGACCAGGGTGCGCTCGAGCGTCGCAACGCGTACGACTCCGCCGGCGTGGCGTTTCTCAGCAACGCCGCCGCCCAGGTCGGGGAGGTTTCGGACCGCCACGGGGGCCTGGACTGGCAGGAACTCTGTGCCGTGGAACAACAGAGGGCGGGCCCGCAGGCGCGTCAGGTAATGGAAACGTTGCCAGACAGAGTACGCCTTGCCGTAGAACTGCAGCGCGGCGTGGTAGGCAACCGTGGCATCGTCCGTGAGCTTGGTTGTCACTAGGTACGGATCTACCATCGCATGGTCGGGATCGACGCCGCGAGGGACGGTGGCGTAGAGCCCGCGCCGGATGCGGAGGAGATTGCCGGCGGCCACATGTTGCTTTAGGGAGCTCGCGCTCGTCTGCCGGCTGCGCTTGCCCGTCGATGCATGAGCCGCGACGAACTCGTCGTAGGTGAAGACGGGTTGAGCCGCGAAGAAGTCGGTCGGTTTCATGATACTTGCCGTCCTGTGCATAAACGAGTATATAAAATACCTCTATCTGCGCTCCATGACAAGTATATGCCCAATCGCGCAGCTGTAGGTAGGACTTCTACCCATTACAGCGCACCTCAGCAAGTCATCGAAGGTCGGACAAGTAGCTGCTCTGGAGGATAGGAGGCCCGCAGGCCGCGCAGCTTTCGTTTACACCGCTGTCAATGCGCCTGCTCGGCGCGCGCTGGTCCGGCGCGTTGACGGATCCGTATGGTGGCTTCTCTCGTGAGCAAGAGCGCGGCGGAGAGAATGTCTGCCTGATAGCCGCTCCTATTAGCATGATGGAACGGCTTCACGCAAGGGACATAACAGCCTGCCAGACCGCCACCCAGGGAGGCACCACGACGCCGTGACGTACGTGGACCCGTTCCTGGCGGAACGATCCATGGGTGGCGCCTGCCGACGATTGCCGAACTCGTAGGTGTTATCGTTGCAGGCGCCGCCCCCGATGAGTCTTCCATGCGGGCTCTCGTTCCAGCACCATTCCCTCACGCTTCCCGCCATGTCGCCTGACCCGGCTTAGCCGACGACGCCACTTCGAATTCACGCTCACTTCCACTGGCCTCTCACCGCCCCAGGCCCTATCGTAGCTCGAGACCAGCCGGACGATTCCGCCAGGAGGGCGACGGCATCATGAAGACATCATCGATCATACTGACCGCGGTAGCGGGTTTGGTGTGTGTCCAATGCGGAACGGATTCGAGTCGGGCTCCGGATTTCTCGTCCGTGAGTCGTGTCGACTCCGGCGAAGCCGTAGCGGTAATGCTCACGAGCTATAGTACGACGCTCCTGGCCAATGGGAGAGATTGGACAAAGTTGAGGATTGCAGTAACGGACAGTATGGGAAGAGAGATCACCTCTGCCAATGATTCGATTCGTGTCTATGTAAGCGGCGATGGAATGATCACCTCGCCAGATGGCGAGAGTCTGCTCGTGCTGACAGACACGGCTGGTGTACAATACACGCCAGCGAGGTTGGTGGATGGAGTATGTACGCTCGCGTTCAAAGCGGGAACATCGCCCGACCGCGTAAAAGTCGAAGCCCGTTCGGGTACGCTTTTCCCGGGATCCCATGAGATACACACCATTCCCGGCGATGTCGAACTGATGACACCCACAGCGGAACAACTTCGTCCCACGACAAAACCCATCGACCGGATGATCGGTGCGGATATCTCCTTCCTACCGCAGATCGAGAACAGGGCAGGGTGGTTCTCCAGAGGAGGAGGGAGGTTCTTCGAAGATGGACAGGAAGTAGATGCCATAGAGCTTCTCAAGAATCATGGCTTCAACTACATACGACTGAGGATCTTCGTCAGTCCGGAGAAGGAAGAAGGCTATTCGCCCGGGCAGGGATTCTGCGGATTGGACTCTACGCTGAGCATGGCTAGGAGAATCAAAGACGCCGGTATGGGGTTCCTTCTGGATTTCCACTACAGTGACTATTGGGCGGATCCCCAGCAGCAGAACAAGCCCCTGGCGTGGGTCGACCTCGATTATGAGACCTTGAAAGACTCCCTGACGAGTTACACGACTGCAGTCCTGAGAGCCATGGAACGTCAGGGAACCTTACCTGACATGGTGCAGATCGGGAACGAGGTCAATCACGGACTCCTCTGGCCGGAAGGTCATATCGGCAATCTGGACCAACTGGCCGGTCTCCTTCAGGCAGGTGTAGAGGGGACCGAAGCCGCCCAGCCCGACATGCCGGTGATGATGCACATCGCTCTGGGTGGTCAAAACGACGAGTCGAGGTTCTGGTTGGACAATATGATTGCCAGGGGAGTGAAGTTCGATATCATCGGCATTTCCTACTATCCACGTTGGCATGGAACGCTCGAGGACCTTTACAGCAACCTCCATGACCTGATTGACCGCTACAACAAGCCGGTCAACGTTGTGGAGTACTCCGATTTCAAGCGAGAGGTTCACGATATCGTGTTCAACCTTCCCAACGATATGGGCAAGGGAACGGCTATCTGGGAACCCCTCGGATGGATGAGCGGATTGTTTGACCGGGAGGGTAATGTCACTGACCGCATTGAGGTCTACGATGAGCTGAATGCGAAGTATATTCAGGCATCCAATCGATAACAGCGCGTCCCTGCGCGGCCTTCGGCCGTGCTCGATGCGCTGCGCGTCAGGGGGTCACCGCTTCACCTGCGGCGTTCGAATCCCGCCGTCCCGACTTGTGTAGCAGGCACTTACCGCACATCCTGCACCAGCCCTCCGCCCGTCACGATGCAGGTTACACTGAGCATGCGGGCAAGATCAATGAAGCTTGAAGTCGAACATGCTCCCCTCCACTGTAGACAAACTGTAGACAGACCATTCGTCTCGATCGGGACTATCGGGATCGTCAACAGGCTGGAAGGCCGCTTCCTGTCTTGTTTCGAGTCCGATGGACCCCAATAGTCCTCGGGCATTCTCGTTCTTTTAATCCGCAGGTCGTGGGTGGAGGTTCGCACCGCACTGCGGCGCTCAGTATGAAGGCGCCCTGCCTGGGCGCCTTCAACGCGAGCCCCACCCCGGTCACTTGCAGCACAACGACTTACGCGCGTCGTTGCGCCCCCTCCGCCTCGACTGCCCTGGCTAACGCGTTGCAACGTAAACACTTAGCTCCATCACTTCCAGCGTCGCGCCATGGGTGTCCCGCGCGCGTGCGTGAGTGTCACGCATCGAGCTCGTCGGGCCAGCGTCTAGAGACCGCGTCGTCTGAAACTCCCCTCGGCTGCTCACGTAGGGACATCTGTGGGTCGTCACCCAACTGCGGATGAAACCGCTACAGGAGCCTGCAAGTGAATACCGCGAAGATAACGCTGGCGCTTGCCGTTTTGTTCGTCGCAGCCACCGTTTCGGCGACTGCTCAGTCCCTGGAGAAACGCCATCAGATCGAGCTGCACCTTGGACTGTGGAATCAAGTGAACAACGTGCGGACCGAAGTCGGCGTTGGCGGCGTTTCGACATCTGTCGGCGGCTCGGGGTTCCTCGGAGGGCTGGCCTACGGACACTGGCTCAGCGAGGGAGTCGGTCTGAGGGTCAGTGTTGGAGCCATGGCAGCCGGTGTCGATACCGAGATCGATGGTTCGGGGGTCTCCACCGAGACGGCAGCGATCACACAGGTACTGCTGGGCATGAGGTACTACTTCCCCAGGTCGACGTACGGCTCGTCGGTGAGACCGTTCCTGGGAGCCGGCGTGGGAACGTTCATTGGCAGTCAGGTCGCGTCTGAAGTCGGCGCAGTCGTGACGGCGGAGGCCAGAACGGAGTCGGTCATCGGTGGCGAACTGGGAGCGGGTGTCGATTTCCTGCTGAGCCGCCACTTCGTAACGTCGGTCGGCCTCGTGTTTGCGCTCATGACCGACTTCGAGCAACCGATCGGCGGTAGCGACAACTACAGCGGCCCACAGCTGACCATCGGATTCGGGTACGTGTTTGGCGGTGGCTCGAGGTAGCTACCAGTCCCATCCAGCTCGAGCCACAAGCGGTAGGATTTGGGGCGACGATGATGAAGGATGTCGCGCTCGAGCTGTGCGAGGGGAGGCTGGTGTTGTGCCACGAAGGCGGCCACTCCCCAATCTACGTCCCCTTTTGCGGTCTTGCCGTGCTCGAGGCGCTCTCGGGGATCGGCAGCCGGGTCGAGGATCCGCTGCTCGATACGTACGCGAAGCTCGGCGGCCAGCGACTCCAACCTCATCAGGAGGAGGTCATCGCCGAGGCCGCCAGGAATATCTCCACCCTCAGTTAGCTACGGGTCAGTTCAGCCGCCCTTCGATGCGTGCTAAACCCTGGGGAGAGGGAGCAGTCGTGTTCCCCGAGGAGATCGATGTCGTCACCGACGTCGTGGCGAACGGAGACAGCCTGCAGGACCGAGTCGTCCTGCTTGACGACCGGCCGTACGCGACGTGGACGCTGGGAGGGGACTATATGTTCCCCAGCGGGTGGTATCTCAACCTCCAGTGGGCGCACGGGCTGTTCCTCGAGCGCGGTGCTGGCCAACTCCACAACTACCTCCTGAGCAAGCTCGAGCGGCAGCTCTTCCGAGAGACGGTGACCCTGACGCTCAAGTGAGCCCTGGAAGTGGCCAATTGGTCGGATTGGTCGGATCACCTAAGGCTTGGGGTCTTCCCCGAGGTCGTCTACGCCCCGATTGAGAACGTCGACGTGTCACTCGGCGCCTTTATCGTAGGCGGACGCGGCACCACCTTGTTCGGCCGCTGGGGCGACGCGGATCAGGTCTAGCTCCGCGTGAAGGCCAGCTTCTGATAGGCCACGGAGGTAGCCACCTCAACTACTGCTTCTGTGTTATACCGCTTAGCCAGTGTCCTGGCACGCTCGGTCCAGACAGCTTCATAGAGTTCCTCGGGGGTGAGTTGCACGGGTTCCATGAGCGCCTCGCGGATTGCATGGTGAGCGAACTCGGGGGGCTGAATCTAGTTCGCGAGCAGCACTGCTGTCAGCCACGGGTGGAGTAAAGAGTGGGGTAGAAAGGTGCTACATTCTGCCCCATTCGTGTCGACTAGATACAGCAGAGGACGCCCGAAACACCGCGTGAATAGTACATTCTGCCGTATCTGACAACCTTGGCGCCCTGAATGGGGTTCAGGAGGTCGCGGGTTCGAATCCCGCCGTACCGATTCTTCGCCGCAGTTCACCTTCCGAGGCCAGGCAGGTTCCGCCCCTAGAGGCTAATGCTGCACTGGCTCAGCCGGTCGTCATGATCACGTATCGACCCCTACTCCTCAACTTGCTCTCCGATACACGGACATGTTTCCATTGGGATAGACGAGACGTAGCTCGGTCGCCTCTTGGTCGCCCACCAAAGTGAACTGGATCCTCCACTCCATTCCTTGCACAGCAAAGCGCCCGTCGCCTAGCGGAATGAGTTCTTCCGAAGCCCGGCTTGGCTGCCTCAAGAGCAACCGCCCTTGATCTAGAGTCACGGCGAAGGACCGGCCGTACCTTCCGCTGACGCGCCCAACGGTCTCGTCATCAATTTCGAGTGGAGTCCTCTGGGCCTCAAACATCTCTGACGCCCAACGGAGAGTGGTCACACGCTCATCGTCGCTAGCGCTCTCCAAGAGCCGGATTGCGGCTGATTCGGCTGCTGTGAACAGGGCCTGATCGGGGTGAACGGTGAGATCCGGCTGCACACCGACACCCTCCCAGTTCGTGCCGGTAACTGGTTCCGTTACGGTGTAGGCTGGCACCTGAACCGATATTGACAATTCGGGGAAGCTGACGTACTCGGCCGGATTTGATGCTCCGCGCGTGGTGCTGCCGACAACGGTTGCCCTTCCCCGTGCTTGCAGGGAAAAGGCAAAATGCTCAGCTGCGGAAGCGGTGCGCCCGCTTACTAGAACGTACAGGGGGATATCAGCCAACCGGGGACCAGGTGTGTATGCCTGCGTCCATGCCTGTCTGGTCTCGTCGTTGAATCGGGAGTACATGCTGAGATGGAGGACCGGTTCTGAGAAGAAGTGACTCAGGAGTAGGCTCACCAAGTCACCGGATCCGCCGCCATTCCTACGTAAATCGATGATCAGGGCGTCCGATCCGCTCAGATAGTCCAGGGCGGCGATCGCCGTCCTGCCGGCGGCATCGGCAGGGTAGAAGTCGGTTATCTCAAGGAGGCCGATGTTACCTGGAAGTCGTCTCACCTCTTTGAATCCGAAATTCGAATAGCGAGCGCGCTCCAGCATCTCCTGCTTTTGAGCATCGGTGATCTCGTGCTCTTCATACGACGGATCGTACGGCCACACACCCGTGTGACGGTCGTTCGTTTGTTCACGAAGGTCTGCAGTCAGCTTCCGGATGAACGGGCCAAGCTGGCCGTATTCGGCATACGCACCGTCCCGAGCGTTCCTGCGTAGGGCATCTGCGACTCTCCGGGCGCCTTCGCTCGATATGTAGAGGGAATCGACCGCCAAGATCACCGCCTCAACTATCGCCGCCCGCTTCTCTCCGTCCACCGCTGCATCGGGATCAAAGGCCTGTTGAGAGCACAATACCGAAGGGATCGATACTAGGCCTACCACAACAGCAAAGCTGATCCGCGCAGGTGTGAAAACTGCATTCCTCTTCATTCCTGCCTCCTCATCGCGCAGTCACAGCTCTGAAATCGCCGACGCTTGTCCAGCTGCGTCGGCGTAGCGACGGCCGCCGCCCTCATTGTCACAGTAGGTGAAAAGATATTTCACCAGCGCAACTCTGGGCTCAGGGACTCTGGCCGTCAAGAGCCCTCCGCTTAACACCCGCATCACCAAACGGGCCGGCCTATGCACGGACGGCGTACTCGTACTCCGGCACGCTCACGGCAGAGGGCGTGTCTGAGGTCGTCACGGTACTTGGGTGTGATTGCCATGCCTGAGCGCTTCGCACCAAAGGTCTTCCGTGGCGACAAGATCTACGGGGTCTGGCGCGATGACCTCAACGTCGGTTACGTGGTTCGACTTCGCATTCTCGGCGATCTTGGCATCGGTGGGACATAATGACGTCAACGTCTGAGAGCTGGGCGTGTTCGCACCCGCGCTTCTACGGCGGCTGGCTATTCAACCGGCGGATTTCTGGTCCCTGTGTTGAAGGCTACTTGCGACTGTAAACAAATTGTAGACAGACCATTGGTCTCGATCGCGACCATCGGGATCCTCAATAGGCTGGAAGGCCGCTTCCTGTCTTGTTTCGAGTCCGATGGAACCCAATAGTCCTCGGGTCTTTTCGTACTTTTAATCGGCAGGTGGTGGGTGCCTTCGCAGCTCACGGCGCTGCTCAGTATGAAGGCGTCCCACGACGCCTTCAACGCTAGCCCCACCCCGGTCACTAGTAAATGAAGGAATTACGAGCTTCGTTGCGCCCCCTTTGCCTCTACTGTAGACAAGACTGTGGACAAAGCTTTCTGGATTCGCTTTGGAGAAATGTGGTTTCAAACCCATGACTATGCGAAGGATCAACGGCCGCTGCGCCGCACCTAACGAAGCGGATCAGGCGCTCGCCAAAATCTTCGGGTTCCCCGAAATCGAAGCCGCTCACACGGCCGCTATCGTCACGGCGGAACGTCAGTATGCCGATCCCTCCTGCAAGGATATTGATGTCCACGCGCTGGAGCGGTCGGCTCCTGGAGGCGCGTGTACGGACAGCGAGGCCGTCGGGGCCCCGAACGATCTCGTACACTGCTTCCAGCTCATCACTGTAGTACATCCCGACAAACGCGTCCGCTCCCGGAGCGTCGGATGGAAGTTGAATCCGCGTCGCCCACATCTCTTCGCCCGACCGGGGTGTGATTCGCACGCGGCCCGCCGTGTTCTCTCCGGGCTCGTCGAAGAATTCCAGCCGGAAGTTCCGGTATCGGTTCTCGAATACGGACGGCGCCAGCGGCCGGAACAGCCCTAAGCCCTGCCCGACGATCGCTCCCACGAGCCACCGTCCTTCGCGCGCGACTGCCAGGAGCACGGACGGGTCTGCATCGAGCCGGTAGCCTCCAAGGAAGCGCTCGTACTCGGCGGGGTCGAGATCGATGAACGGGGTCTCATCCGGCTCATCAGCGGCCTCGGGGAGCGACTCCAGCTCGTCGCCCAAGTAGACATCCAGTACGCGGCGGGCCATGTCGTCCGCCTCCATCCACCCCGCGTTTCCCAGCACCACGACACCGACTTCGACGTCGGGGCAATACACAAGCTCGGTCTTGAACGCCCCGGTCTGTCCCGAGTGCCCGACGGTCCTGATGCCCCGGTACTCACCCATCCCCAGCCCTGCGCCGTAGAACGACCGCTCGCCCGTGGTCAGCGTCGTCCGCTCCTGCATTCTTCCGATGAGGTCGAGGCCGCCCACCCTTCCGGTGCGGAGGTTTTCGAGCCAAAGCACCATGTCGTCGATGGTCGAGAACGCATGCGCCGAGCCTGGTACCTGGAAATCCTCGACCAGGCTGCGCACGAATCCCCCTCCCGAACTCCTCGAGTAGGCGTTCGCCCGATTCGGCAGCACGTACGAGCCGTCGGGCGGGAACGATGTCTGGTGCATTCCTAGGGGAGCGAAGACGTTGTCCCGCATCCACTCGCCGAAGGGCCTCCCGGTTACCCGCGCTACCAGTTCAGCGAGCAGCGCGTAGTTCGTGTTGCTGTAGGACCACCTCGTGCCTGGAGCGAACTCCAGCATCCGCTGGTGGGCGACGAGCCGTATGAGATCCTCGACCGTGAACCCCGCGCGCGTGGGCCGACCGGCGTAGGGTAGCACCCGCACCCAGTCCGAGAGACCGCTCGTGTGATGCAGGAGATCCGCAACGGTGATTGTGAAGCCGAAGTCGGGGAACTCGGGGAAGTACTGGCGGATGTCGTCCTCGAGACGCAGCTTCCCCGCCTGCTCCAACAGGAGCACAGCAAAGGCGGTGAACGGCTTGGAGACCGACGCCAGCTCGAAGCGTGTCGCCGGCGTGATCGGGATGCCATGCTCGATGTCGGCGAGCCCGTAGGAGCGTTTCAGGATCACATCGCCCCTGCGAGTCAATACGACCGCACCGCCCGGGGATCCGGGTACGTCCCACTCGGCGAAGAGTGCGTCGATCTCCCGTGCTAGAGCGGTCGTGTCCTGTTGCGGCCGCTGATCAGCCCGGAGCGAACAGAGTGCGAACGCGTGCAGGAGCGCCAGTGCGGCAAGCGTGCGTTTCATGGCAACCTCCGGAGGTGTGGTCAGGGCGGAGACTGATGACCGTCGCGAGTGGACGGTAGAACTGGGTTTCCCATGTCCGACACTACGGCGAATCGGGCATGACGGTTTCCGGCATCGTGATATGATCGGTTGCTGCTTGCGGTGGCAAGATGCTATTTCGGAAGCAGCGAAGTCCGGCACCGACGCTCGAAACCTCGCAGAAACCCGGCTACATGTAGAGTTCTCGCCTGAGGGGCTGCGACGGGCATTGTGTGGCAAGGCAGCTCCGACCCGAGCCCGGAACCGGGTCCGCCACTGTAGACAAATTGTAGACAGACCATTCGTCTCGACCGGGACTATCGGGATCCTCAATAGGCTGGAAGGCCGCTTCCTGTCTTGTTTCGAGTCCGATGGACCCCAATAGTCCTCGGGCATTCTCGTTCTTTTAATCCGCAGGCCCTGGGTTCGAATCCCAGCCCGGTCATTCTCCTATCTTCAGTAAGACCGCGGCCAATCGGCACGCCTTCTATTTACTGTCCCTGATCTGCAGAGGCCGTCGGTGACAGTCCCGCTGACAATTCGCCTTGTCACCACCCAGGTCACCGCGGGGCTGACGATCCCGACGTATCTGCAAGCTCTCCGGCCTCGAAAGCCGGTGCACTACGATCTCGTTGTCTGAAGCCCAGCAGCGTCCCATCTTTGTAGCATTGCGAACTGCAGCGGTATGCGGTGTGTAGGCAGAGCGGAAAGAGGATGATGTTACTCGCAATCGGAGCGCTTGCGAGCAACTGGACCGGGAACTTCTTCCGAACACCAGCAGTCGAGGGGGCAAGTGATGCGAAACAAGAGTGAGTCGGTGCGACGGGCGTCCGTTTTCGGTCTGATCCTCGGTGTCGTTCTCGCGACACCCGGAGCTAGCCTCGGACAGGCTGCAAGAGAGCGTTTTCCCGGCGACCGTTGGATGCGCTACGCGGATGTCGAGCAGGCCGGTTTCGACGATGCGAAGCTCGCGGCGGCACGGGAGACGTGGGAAGGACTTCCGTCCTCGGCCTTCATGGTGATCGCCGACGGCGCGGTCGTCGCTGCCTGGGGCGAAGTTGAACGACGTTTCATGTGTCATTCGGTGCGGAAGAGTTTCCTCTCCGCGCTCTACGGGATTTACTGGGACCGCGGACAGATCGAGCTCAACAAGACCTTGGCCGATCTGGGCATCGACGATGAGCCGGACCCGCTTCTGGAAACCGAGAAACGGGCGCGGATCCTCGATCTCCTCAAGGCGCGCTCCGGGGTCTTCCATCCCGCTGCCTATGCGGGCCGGACGGACTCGCGGCCGCGAGGGAGCGAAGGTCCGGGTCGGTACTTCGCCTACAACAACTGGGACTTCAACACTTCGGCCACTATCCTGATGCAGGAGACGGGAGACGACGTCTTCGAGGCGTTCGATCGGTACTTCGGCCAGCCGTTGCAAATGGAAGACTGGCGCATTTCCGACGGCTACTATCACTACGAACGTGACAAGTCGAAATACCCGGCCTACCCCTTCCGAATGTCGGCGCGCGACGCAGCTCGCTTCGGGTTGCTGTTCGCCCGCGATGGGATGTGGAACGGCGAGCGGATTCTCTCTGAACACTGGGTTAAGCGCAGCTCCGCCCTCTACTCGATCGACAGCGACATCATGGGGTACGGTTTCTACTGGTGGGTGTTCCGCGAGCCGCGCTTCACGCGTCACGGGATGTACTCGGCGCTCGGTGTCGGCAACCAGATGATCGCAGTGCTCCCCAAGTCGGATCTGGTGATCGTGAACCGTGCCAACACCTACCAGGGCGAGGGGACACCGACCCAGGCGCTGCTCGGCCTTATCGAGCAGGTCCTCGAGGCACGCATGGGCACCCCGGTTGCAGACCCGCAGCTCATGCCACTCGAAGTCCGCGCCGACCCGAAGATCACCCAGGTGTCGGATGACCGCCTCGGGGAGTTCGTTGGCGAGTGGGAGTTCCCTCCATTACCCCTTGGTCTGCCCTCGCGCACGACGGTCCGCATAACTGCCGGCGCGGGTCATCTCGTGGGCTTTGCCCCGGTCGCGGGCACCTTCAAGCTCTATCTCCAACAGGACGGCTCGCTGCACGAGGAAGACAGTCACCGGCGCTACGTGCCGGTCCGGGACGCTGCCGGTTCCTTCGCTGGGATCGCCGATGCGCCGTCCATCGTGACGGCCGCCATCACCGCCGCAGCCGATGGTCAGAGCGACCGTGCCGAACACCTTCTGGCGATGGTCGAGGGCGATGAAAGCGTCCAGGTCGGAGTCGGAAGAGCCGTTGTCCATCTCGTGGGCGGTAGGCGGCAGTCAGCAGAGCACGGAGTTCGGGACCTGGCTGCCCGCACCGACCCGGCCCGGGTCGAGGCCGAGGTCAACGGCGTGGGTTACACGTTGCTGCGGACTGAAAGAGCGGAACAGGCTCTCAAGGTCTTCGAGCTCAATACCCGCGTCTTCCCCGAAGCATTCAACACGTGGGACAGCCTCGGCGAGGCGCACATGGTTCTCGGCCACGACGATGACGCAATCCGTTCCTACGAGCGGTCTCTGGAACTCAACCCGAACAACACGAACGCGGAAGCGATGATCTCCCGGATTCGAGGGGGTGCAAGGCAACCGAATTAGGTGCTGACGGCACGCCGCGAGGCTCAGAAGGAGTTCAGTCAGAAGTTCGGGGGCCACCCCCGAGGAGAGACAAAGCGAGCCAACCTAACTGGTTGGCTCGCTTTTTACTGCCCCGCCAGCCAACCGCGCGAATTCCAGCGCCTGCTGAGGAAGTACGGGCATGCATCGGTCGCGGTGACAATAGTGGTGGAGTTGCGCAGTCAAGGGTAAAGCCAGCTCCGAACCCAACTGTGGCTGATCGTGCGAGGTCACTGCGTGGGCAACGCCTCTACGTTGGTGATACGGGCTTACAGAGCTTGGGGGTGAGGGGCGGCTGAGGTGCCAGGCGCGGTCGCGAGTGCGCGGCGTCGGCCTTGGGATAACAACGCACCGGAAGGCTGCCAACGCTGTCGACGCCGGTCAGCGAGATCGGACTCTCGCGATCAGTCGTTCCGGGTCATTTGGCGGAAGGCGGCGAGAAACACCTTCCGCATCTTCATACCCTGGACTTCACCGGAAACGGCGTCGAGTGCCTTGAAGTCGTACAATCCGCGTCTCTTGTAGTACGCGACCCAGAACGGGTAGTGCACCCCCTCCGGCTCGGAGATGTCTCGCACCGACACCGTGCGCTTGTTCCGGAGCCCGTGTTCGAGCAACAACCACCGGTACTCCTCCATGGCAGTCTCTCGTGCTGCACTCGGATTCTGCACGAAATCACAGGCGGGACCATTGCATCCTGATTCTCGGACAAGGCTATCTCCGATGAAGAAGACCGTGGTCCCCAGTACCGCGTCGACAGCAACGGCGACCCTCTGTGTGCCGACGTCCTGAGACAACGTGATGTCGAAGAAATAGTAGGGAAGGTAGATGAGCTCGACGCGCGTCGGTTGGATGGGCTTGCTCCAGAGCCTGGCTGGAAACGACGTCGCTGCCGCGGAGAGGCTGGCCGTCGCCTGCTCCTTTGATAAGGTTGGGGAAACACTGACGCGTGCGTCGATCAAGGTCCCGTACCTTTCTTGCGGATATTGGCCCTCCCCTTGAGGACGGACGCGATGCCGACCCCGAGCAGCAGTGAACCCGCAATGACATTGGTAACGACACCTCGCAGCGCGGGCACTTGTGGTGTTTCTCTTACAAAGAACGTGGCTGCCAATACGACGAGGCCGAAGAAGGACCAGAACACGCCGATGATCATGAATGGCTCAAAAGTCTTCTTGTGGTCCATCTCAGTCTCCGGCTTTGTTCAGAAGGCCAGGTAGATCAGGATCTGAATTGCCATTAGCACAGAAGCCCACACTCTGAGGTCCCGCCACCCGTGATTGTCCGGTGCATCCTTGTAGATGTAGCTCCGAGGTCGACGCCATGCCCACACCCCGATAGCAAGGAAGAACGCCACCGCGATTACCTTGCCCCACCACAGCGGCAAGCCTGCCAGCCAGTCACCCATGTCACTCACCTCCCTCGGCACGTCGTGAGAGGACTTCCTGGATCTCGTCGTCCCTCATGACGAGTCCGTAGACCAGGCCCTCGAGTTTGGAGGTCGGTTCAGGTTTGGTCAGGAGGCTCACGACGACGTTCACCACCAGTGCGCCGACGAACGACCACCAGGCGACGTAGAGGAAGCTCCATCCCGCGGCGAAGTAGAGAGTGCTCGATATCGCCACGCCCGCCAACAGGCCGAAAAGGCCGCCCCACTGGGTTGCCCGACTCCACCCGATGCCCAGCAGCGTGATGGCGAAGGTGGGGCCTTGAAAGATCGACAGCAGGCTCTGCATGGCGACGTAGATGCCAGGGAACTGCTTTGTTACCGGAGCAAAGGCGATCGCCCACACCACGAACACGAGAGTGAGTATCCGACCGACTCTCAAGTAGTGCCGGTCCGATGCGTCCTTGACCAAGAACCGCTGGTAGATGTCTCGAGTCCACAGCGTCGCGGCAGAGTTCAAGGTTGAGTCGACGCTGGAGATCAAAGCCGCCATGAACGCCGCGAACACCAGCCCGGCGAGCCCGGCGGGGAGGAGATTGCGGATGAGCCATGGGAAAGCGCGGTCCATCTCCGGACCGACGAGGTCCGGATTCAGCGACAACGCCAGCAGCCCCGGCAACACGACGAGCACGGGAATGAACATCTTGGGGAATGCGGCGAACATCATGCCCGCCTTGGCATCCCACTCACTGCTTGCTCCGAGCGTGCGCTGGATGATCGCCTGGTGACAGCACCACCAGGCCGGTGACAGCACGAACGCGAGGCCCAAGATCATGCCGAGCCACGGTATTGTGGGATCGTCGAGCGGCAAGAACAGGTTGAAGTGATTTGGGTGCGTCGGGGTGATGCTCGCCACCAACCCAGACCAACCACCCACGGTCCACAGGCCCAACACAGTGAGCGCGACGCCACCGATGAACATCACGAGGAGTTGTACGACGTCGGTCATAGCGACGGCGGCCAGACCTCCGGTGATCGTGTACACCCCAACGATGGCTGCTGTCATGAGAAGGCTGACCCATATGGGGATACCGAGGTACTCGTTGAGCATCAATCCGGCGGCCCAGAAGAACACGCCGAGCACGCACGCCAGGAACAACCCCCACAGCAGCGCCTCGATGACTCGGACGGCCAGGTTGTAGCGCCGGCCGAGGAACTCCGGCACGGTGTACACACCGGCCTTCCAGTAGTACGGAACGAATAGAAGGGCAGAGAGCACCATCGCCGGCAGGGCGCCGATCCACTCGTAGTTGGCCTGGGCGATTCCGAAGCGATACGCGCCGCCGGCGGCCCCCATGTAGTCGTAGGCGCCGATGTTGGTTCCAATGATGGACATGCTGATGACCCACCACGGCAGCATGCGCCCGGCGAGGAAGTAGTCCTCTTCAGTCTTCACGTACTTCCTGAAATACACGCCGAAGATGGGGATCGCGACGAGATATGCGACAACGATGAACAGGTCGATTCCGCCGATGGTCACTTCCACCTCCCGACTATGCGCTTGTGGCCCGGCCGAGGGATTCGAACTCTCACGGGGTTGCCCCCGAGGGATTCTAAGAGCGACCTGCACTCGTCACATTATACCTCCCGGCCGCCTGAGCGGCGAGCAGATTGTGTGGAGCACGATCCCGGCGTACGGTCAACGGAACGTCAACGTACCGTGACCACGCAAGGCAGGTTGTGCTCCAACAGGTACTGGCGGGCTGCCCGGTCGCTGGTCTGCGGCATACGCGCGGGCTGGACGCGCCGAAGGGATCCGTCACATATTAGAGATGCTCTCGACCCACGCAAAAGGGGAAGACTACGATGTACAGGGGCTCTCTTTCTCTTCATTCCCCGCCGGCCGCATTCGGCAAGCGGCAGGCATCCGTTGTTGCGCTGCCGTTTGCCATCCTCCTGCTTGCCACCCCCGCCACTTCCCAGATCGTCGCGGGCCGGGTCGTCGACGCCAGCAGCAACGCACCCGTCGGTGGTGTGACGATCACGCTCGTCGACACGCTGGCTGCGACACACCGCGCAGTCGTGAACAACGCGGCCGGGGAGTTCATCATCGTGGTCAAAGCCCCGGGGACGTACCTGCTTCGGGCCAGCCGCCTCGGCTACGCGACCACCCAGACGCCACCGATCGAGATCGGGGACGGCGAGGTGGTCGAGGTGGAGGTGCGGCTCGACGTGGAAGCCGTCCAGTTGGAACCGCTCACGGTGGTAATGCGCCGGCGCGAGAACCAGCGCGAACGCGACCTGCGCGAGTACTACGAGCGGGTCGAGCACTACGGCGAGCCCCACCTCGGCTCGACACAGATTTACACGCGCGAGTTCCTGGAGGGATGGGACGCGTTTAGCGTGGAAGACGCGTTCAGGTTCTACCTACGGTGGCGTCCCTACGGCCGGGGTTGCGATCCGAAGGTGTTCCTGGACGGTCAACAGCAGTACGGCCCCTTCTTGGAAGACCTCAGGTTCATGTCGGTCTCGAACGTCGAGGGCATCGAGCTCTATGGCGGCGGCGGCCCCGTGCAAAGTAGGTTTTGGGATCCGGACGGCTGCGGGGTTGTTCTCGTCTGGACGAGGCCGTTGCCCGAGGGCGCAGGCCAGCTCGGCCTCACCGAATTGCTGGCGCTGGCCGGGGCGGCCGTGCTGCTGACGCTGCAGGGTGCTTGGCTAATATTCTGACACTTCAGGACGAACTCGCCTCGCCCCCTACGGGTCCGGCGGAAAGACAGTCGAAAGCTCGATCTCGCCATGGTCCCGGCCGCCCAACCGAACGGGAAGGCGGGCCGCGTGGCGAGCGGCTTCCGCCGCGCCGGCGGCGAAGTCCCACACCTCCACGGCATCAGTCTCGGGATCGACGATCCAGTACTGCGGCACGCCCTGACGCTCGTACAGCTTCTTCTTGATGGAGCGGTCGCGATTCGCCGTGCTCGGCGAGCCGATTTCGATCACCAGGTCGGGCGGGCCGCTGACCCCGGGCTTGGTGAGCAGCTCGCGTCGATCCTTCGAGATGAAAACGATGTCCGGCTGGACCCCTTCCTCGGTATCCGGGAACTCCACCCCGACGGGCGCGAAGAACAGCCAGCCATGCCCCGGTGCCGCCAGCAGCCGGTGGAGCTCGGCCACAAGGTTCGTGGCGATCCACTGGTGGCGCAGGCTCGGCGCCAGGGTCACGTACAGCTCCCCGTCGATCGCCTCGTAGAGCTTGCCGTCTTCCGGCATGAGCTGGGCGTCCGCCCACAAGGCAATCAAGAGGCAGAACGTGACTACGTCGAACCTGGCAAGTTCCATGCTGTTGGCCATGCTCGTCGGGGCTAGGGTAGACGCACGTCGGCCGGAGCGGCCTCGCACACGGTATCAGTGCACCTGAGGCGGTGCGTCACCGGGCACCACCGTGATGTCCATGGACGCAGGCTCCAACCCGTCGGCCTGCGCCGTCACACGGACCACCCCGGCCTCGTTCGTGCTCTGGATCATGGCCAGCAGCAGCCCGTGGAAGGCCCGGCGCTCCTGGGCCTGGTAGGGACTGTGGTCCGTGGGGTCGCCGTTGCCGACCGCCAGGAGCCGCGCCGCGCCCTCGACTGTGAACCGCACGAGGTGCCCGGACGTGGGGACCACCACACCGTCAGCGTCCACGACCTCGACCTCGACGTGGGCGATGTCCCGGGTTCC
>JBDHKT010000068.1:0-7328 GCA_039586255.1 Gemmatimonadota bacterium
CGGTCGAGGAGGATCGGCTTACCGCACTCACCGCACTTTGGCCGTTGCTCGGCCCGGCTCAGGTCCACCCGGTTGAGTGTCAGGCAGAACTGACAGGTCACCGTCACCTTCCCGACGCTCGCGTCGGCCTTCTCCGTCATTCCCGTCCTTTCTCGCGGGTCGCTCTTACCTTAGTCGACTAACGGGTCTTCTCTCCCGATTCCAGCTGCTGACGGAAACGCTCGGCCTCGACCAGCCGCTCGAGGTTCTCATTTGTGAGCCGCTGACCCTCCTCGAGCTCCAACAGGCGATGCTCGAGGTCCGGGCCCGCTATCGTACGACGACTCTGTCGCTCGCCCCGCGTCCGAACGTCTCGGGGTGGTACATCTCCTCGGCTTTAGGCGGCGGCACGATAAAGGTCCCGGGCGTCGTGGCGCGCGCCAGGTACGAGTAGGTTCGCACGCCTCCGTAGAGCAAGCTGGTGAAGACCTCGACGCGCTCGTCCCGCAAGTTCTCGTGCTCGTACCAGCGATACCAGTAGTACCAGCGGATGGGCTGGAAGCCTGGTGCCAGCATCTCGTCGGACCCAGCCCGAGGCTCGTACGTATCGGCGCCCGCCAGCTCCGGGTTCAGGGCTTCGAGTCCCGCCGGCAGCGGGTCGACCAGCGCCACGTGATAGCGGCGTGCCGGCGCGGCCATCGTTAGCTGTACCTTCACCCGGGCGCCTGCCCGGATCACCCAGGTGCCATCCTCCTCGCGTCGAACGTCCGCCGGATCGTCCACCGCCTGGTAGACACGCTCGACGCTGAAGCCATGCTCCGCCGCATCGAGCATGAGGTCATCTGGCGCGTAGCGTAAGCCGACGCGGTAGTAAAGCCGCCCCCTCCCTTGCCTGCCGACGATCAGGTTCTGTGTCCCGGCTCGCTCCGCCAGCCACGCCATCGGGATGTCGATCTGGTGGCGTTCCGTCGTGCGGCCTCGGAACTCGTGGCCGCCGGCGTAGTCTTCGCCGAGCCAGATGCGCGCGGCAAAGTCGGGCGTCACCCTCTCGAACGTGTTGAAGTAACGGTCCAGCGCCAGGAGCACGAATACGTTCTCCTGTGTGTTGAGCCAGCGACCGCGTCGGCGATGGCCGAGAAGCCCGCGGACCAGCTTCGGAATGAGGTCGTTCCTCGGCTGATCGACGATCAGCGCATCGAGGATCACCGCGTCCGTCCTGCGACTCGAGTGGAGGACCAGGTAGTCCCCGTCGCCGTAGCCGCTGGTGAACTGCGCGGTAGCCGCCGTCTCGCTGGCACGGTTGTCCAGGTGCCGGCGGATCGCGGCAACGTCTCTAGAGTACTCCCGCTCGCCGGAGAGCACTGCGAGCAGCCAGCCGGTCGCTTCGAGCGGCAATCCGTCCAGCCCGGCCTCTTCGATCAGGCGGTAAGCCGCCGCCGGATCGGAATCGTTCATCAGCTCGCGGACATAGAGGGCGTAGGCGATGAGCGTGTGACGCACTCTCTCGCTGTACCAGTCCGGTATCCGACGCTCGATCTCGCGGAGATAGCGAGAAGCGTTCTCCCGCAGCGCAGCCGGTACTCGGAACCCTTTCTGTCGCGCGCGTTCGATTGCGTGTGCGGCGTGGATGCTCACATAGGGCCACGATTCGTCACGACCACCCCAGAAGGAGAACCCGCCGTCGGAGTTCTGCAACTCGGCGAGCTTCTTCATGTCGCGATCGACGGCGGCGACCAATTCGTCCGGTTCCGGGAGACCCTCCGCCTCGAAGGCGGCCAGCACGTCACGCAACGCCGCCACGGCCAGGATGCGCGAGGAGATCTGTTCCGCACACTCGAACGGATAGCTGTGTAGATAGAGTAGCGCATCGGTCAGCGCCTGGAGCGCCGTCGAGGAGGTAGTGACCTCGAGGCCGCCATATTGCTGAAACACGTTACCGGGCGCTGCGACCGGTATCGCGGCAGCTCGGTCGTCCAGCTCGCCGTAGGTCGCGAACGCCTCGGTCGTCGCCGGCGTCCACACAGGCAACTGAACCATCGCCGCGTCCGCCTGCCCGGCTGCGGCCGCTGCCACCTGAACACGCGCCGTGCCGGGCCTGGACGTCGTCGCGGGGAAGCGCACCTCGACACGGCCGTGTGCCGGCACTTCCACGCGCCTCCCCTGCCCCTCGATCCACTCCAGGTTCGTGGCGCGCACCGCAACGTCAACCGGCAGAGCTTCGTCGGTCCGGTTCTGCACGATGACCGGGAACTCGATGCGGTCGCCGAAGTTGAGGAATCGCGGCGCCGACGGACGTGCCATGAGTGGCAGTCCGACGGTGATCGTCGACTCGCCTACCCCGAACTGCTTCGCGCCGGCCGCGGCAAGCGCGATCACCCGGTACCGGGTCAGGTTGTCGGGAACGCGTACGGGTATCTCGACCCGGCCGTTCGCATCGGTCCGTGCCGAACCCACGAAGACTGCGAGTGCGGCGAAATCTGCACGCAGTCGGATGCCGGCCGCTTCGCCGGGCGCCTCCGGCGCCGCCATGTCAGCGCGCGCGGCCATCGGCACCCCCTCCGCCAGAACCTCACGAAACATGTACCCGTACGCCTGAGGAGCGAGGCCGAAGTTTGCCGAGCTCGGCTGGTCGGCCAAGACGACGATCCGTTCGTAGACGACCTGATAACCGATGAGCTCGGCCACGGCGGTGTAGCGGCCCGGTGTCACGTTCTCGATCGAGTACGTCCCGTCCGCGTGCGTGAGCGTAGCGTACGATGTCCCCTCCAGATAGACCCTCACACCGCCGAGCGGATCACCGTACTCCTGCTCGGTCACCGTCCCCTCGACGACACCGCTGTCCCGGCGCCCTGCCCTGGGATCGGGTCGCGGGCCCAGCAGTACGCTCGAGCGCAGGTGTAACCCGATCGCATCGGCTGAACGCTGCGGGTGGAACGTCTCGACCGGGTTCCTCACCTCCTCGGGCAGAAGCGCCAGCACCGCCTCGTCCACCACAGCGACTACGACGTCACCGTCGTGCACGGGCCGGCCTGCCGCATCGTTGAGATCGATATCGACGATCGTCTCCTCGCCCGGCTGCAGCTCCTTCGCCCGCGGGACGGCACTCAGGGCGAGCGTACGGGCGCGAGGCGGAATCCACAGGTTGACGTCGCCCTCCGCCCGCTGGTCCGGATCGACGACTCCGGCTGCACCGTCCGCAGCGGCAACGAGATCGACGTGCGCGTGAAGATTGGGGATGTGGGCCTCTACGATCGGTACGCGCAGGACGTGTGAAGGGCCGTCCATGCGGAAGCGTTCAGCGCTTATGATACCGGCGCGGCGCAGTGTCATCACACCTTCCGCCGGGAAGAAGGGCGCCTGCACCAGGATCTCAGCCGTGTCGCCGGGCTGATACTCGTCGCGATCGGCAACGAGCTCGACGGCCTCCTCGCCGGCCGGCCCGCGGAAGTAGAAGCCGCCACCCACCCAGGGCCAGAACTCCGACAGGCTCTTACGGTCCTGGTCGTCCTCTACCGTGGCGCTGACACGGTAGCGGCCGCCGGCTGGCGTCTCGAACTCGCAGCGGACGGGTTCCGCCGTCGACTCGAACCGACAGCGCTGTGCCTCGCTCTCCTCGCGACGCCACTCGCCGTCGACCAGCTTCCATGTCCAATGAGTCGCCTGCACCTCAACCGGCCGACCTATCACGGCCTCACCGTCGAGATCGACGACGATCGCCTCGACCACGAGCGGTTCGCCGGCACGTACGAAGCGGCGCGGGCTTCGTAGCCCGACCGTCAGGGCCGCCGGGTGAACGACAACGATCGCCGACTCCGTCCAAGCCTGCCGGTTCACATCGAGCACCGTCGCGGTGGCACGGAGACCCACGGGTACCGGCGGGTCGGCCTCCAGCAGGTCGACGCGCAGGTGATGCTCACCGTCCAGATCGGTGCGTGCCTCGTACTCCTCCACAGGGCCACCGCCGTACTGTTGCGGGTAGCCGAAGCTGAAATCGCCCCGGTTAGGCGGATGGAATCGGGTCCGATCTGGCGACACTCGCCAGTTCACCTCGCTATCGGGCAGTCCGCCGCCCGCGAAGTAGCTGGCGGCAACCGTGAAGAGCGCCGCGCCGCCGACGATGTGGGGACCGGGGTCGTGCGAGACTGACACCTCGTACTCGGGGCGGCGAAACTCATCGACCCGGAAATAGTGCACGTGGCTTCGGCCATCGAGGTCGCCGGGGACAACAGTCTCGAAGCGAATGGACACCTGTCCCAGATTCATCTCTTCGGGCAACCGGAATGCGGTGTCGAACCCGGCGAGATCGTTTGTTCCGGCCCGACCTCTGGCCAGTTCATTGCCCTGGGAACCGAGGACGGTGTAGTTGACCTGGGAGATACTGCCACCTGGAAGCTCAACGTCGCCGCTTTCCCCGGCCCCCATGCGCCTCAGCCATCCCTTGAGGTGCACTTCTTCACCCGGCCGATATAGCGGTCGGTCGGTGAACACGTACCAAGCCAGAGCATCACGGCGAACGTTGCCCCAGAACCGGATCGGGAGCAGTGCCACATCTTCATCGAGGCGTGCGACGAGCGCCGGTCTTTCATCCCGGCGGCGCGCGGTCGGTAGCGACAATGTCGCCAAACCTTCCGCGTCGCTGGTCGCCGTCGCGCCCGTCGGTAGCAACTCGAGCGTCGCTCCGGCGAGCGGCGCGGCATCTTCCAGGGAGGTGACCCAGCCGGTGACCTCGCGTGGATCAGCGAGGGCGCTGACACTGATTCGCGTGGCCTGGACCCAGGAGTAGACCGACTGGCGGCGCAAGGAATCAGTCGGCCAGTTGGTCGGTTCCACGGCTACCACCACGTGTCCCAGGCGGTTGCTGAGAAAGGGCTCCAGGTCTATACGGGTTTCGGCCGGCACATCGGGCTCCGCGTCGACTGGGATAGTACGCTCCGACGCCAAAAGCCCCGGCGGGTCCCACGGATCCTCCGAGTTCCGGTTGCGGCGGTATGCCTCTTCGTACGCGGGCCAGTCGCGCGGCTGAACGCGGTAGATCCGGATCCGTAGGCCCGAGACGTTGACACTCCTCACGGGAAATTCGCGGGGCGCCAACGGATCGAGAACGACGAACCTTTCGGCGCGGGCTGTGAGCGATGCGGGAGCCGGGCCCACTTCAAATCTCAGACTCGTCTCCTGGCCCAGAGTCTGGCCGAACACATCACGCACATCGGCACTCAACGTGACGCTGTAATCGCGCCGCGGGTGTACGCGCCCGTAAATCGCGAGCCGGTCGTTTGCCAGGCGGTAGCGCATCAGCGGCAGCTCGGGCTCGACTCGAATCAGTGATTCGTCGAAGGCCTCGCTGT
The DNA here is from genome assembly GCA_039586255.1 of Gemmatimonadota bacterium. Taxonomy (GTDB): domain Bacteria; phylum Gemmatimonadota; class Gemmatimonadetes; order Palauibacterales; family KS3-K002. The sequence goes on from JBDHKT010000068.1 coordinate 5,325, forward strand.
CGATCGGATTGCTGAACTCTATTTGCCATGCGGAGCCCGGAGGGCACCCCTCGCCCCAGCCGCACCACGACCGCTCGACGCGCAACGGGCCGTACGTGCGAAAGCCAAACGTCTGCGCCGCGTCGGTTCTGAGGGGACCCTCGGCCGACGGTGTGCCGGGCTCGATCACGACCTCGACCTGCGAGTCGCGCGGCAGCCGTCTGACCGTACGGAAGGCGACCCAGCGGCCTTCCAGTGTTGCTTTCGTCATGCGCTCGACCCACTCGTTCGCCGCGATCTCTTCCTGCTCCGCCCGGCGCACCTTGAATGTCCTCCCAGCGGCACGAACCGTGACGTGGTCGAGTACCGCACCTGCGTCGATCTGTTGATCGAACGCGATGAAGATCAGCGGCATATCGCTGACCGCGTCTCCCTGTGGAAGGGATTCGGTCAGGGTGGGTGGCGGCGTCTTGAAGGTCCAGGCCAGCGGCTCGGTTAGCCGCGACCCGGTGGCCGAGGCGATGCCTGCGGGCACCAGCACCTGATACTCGGTGGCCATCGGGAATCCGGCGTCCACCTCGAAGAGCAGCGTTCGCGTGCCGACCCAGCGCCAGCGACCCTCGGCCTGCGGCCTGAGCCGAGCAGGCACGTCCCGCGCCGCCAGCTCTTCGTGCGACGTCACCGGCACCATCGGCTGCGAGAATGTGATCGAAAGCTCACGCGCCCGCTCGACCTCACCCTCCGGCGCGTGACGTACCACCTCCAGGGGGCCGGATACCACCTCCTCGCGCCGCTCCCGCTCCTCCGCCGGCGGGAACTCGGCCTGTACCGTGACCCCTCTGCGCGGCGGCGGCACCGGGTCCGACGGCAAGGCGAACTCTCGTTCTGCCTGCGGATCCTCCGGCAACGCCGGCACCCGGGCCAATACCTGCTCCACCTCATCCTCGGAGAGCGGCTCGGCCGCTGGGGTCGCCGGCCCTTCGGCCCTGTCCTGCTGCCCGCCCTCGCTCAGCCGGATCGTCAGGCCCTGGACGGACTCCTGGGCGAAGCCGGCAAGCGGCGCGCTCATGCTAGCGGCCAGTTCGGGAGCGCCGACGCCACCGAAGACCATCGACAAACCTTTATAGATGGCGAAGAGACCGGCAGCGAAGACGACGCCGAGAAAGAGGAAGTCGAGGAAGATTCTCCGACCCGGGCCTGTGCTTGAGCGACTCATCGACGTACCACTGTCTGGAATGCGGGATGGGGAGAGGGCAGCGTGACTATCGCTCTAGACGGTAGTCGTTAGCGCCAAGATGATCAAGACGGTGGCCGGTAGACAGTAGGCGGTAACTTCCAAGTTCCCATCTCACAATTCGGAGTCACCGCCTACCGCTCACCGCCTACCGCTCACCGGACTCTCGGGTAGTAGTTGCTGTTCCGTTTGAAGCGGACGACGTTCCCATCTCCGTCCAGCTCGAAGACTATCTCCTCGCCCAGTTCGTCGTCGCTCCGAATGCGACGGAACGTGTGCTCGCCGACCTGCTTGAGCCTGACGAGTCCTTCGATCGGATCATCGTTCGGCAGATACAGGTAAGCCAGTCCGTCCTTCCAGGGCAGCACGGCGGTTTCGCCGCCCCAGGCCGTACCGTAAGTGCCGGCGTACATCCTGAGGGCGGGGTCGGGCTGTTTCGCTTCGCCCTCGGATCCGAGCGCTTTGGCCACGGCCGGCGCCACTATCCTGTAGGCGTTATTCGTGTAGCGGCCCGGATTCACATCGATGGCGTTCGTCATGACGATCGCGGCGAATTCTTCCTCGGGTCGCGTCAGGAAGCTCGATCGGTAGCCGGGGCACGATCCGCCGTGACCGACGAACGTCTTGTCATCCCTCCTATATAGAGCAAAGCCGAGCCCCCAATGCGTAGACCAATCGGGATCCACCCAATGTACTCTATGCATCTCCCGCAGAGTATTAACACGCAGCACCTCTTCCCCACCCTGCTCCAGCAGCCGGAATTGCCACGCTGCAAACTTCGCCAGGTCTTC
>JBDHKT010000069.1:0-15111 GCA_039586255.1 Gemmatimonadota bacterium
AACCTGTAACAGCCGGCGACGAGCCGCAGGCTGCGGAGCAACAGGGTCTGTTGCTCCACGGTGTCGTGCGGGCTCGCGGCCACGAGCGCGCACTCGCCAAGCTCAAGGGTACTGCGGGCGACGACGACCTGATCGAGCATCGCGGCATGGCAGCGCTCGTCCGCGCGGTCCCTTACCGCGTCGCCGATTGGAACAGGGAGCTCATCCAGCAGCACAGCGCCACGATCGAGCGCGCCATGCGCCGGGCGACCATCGTGCCCGTTCCTTACGGGATCGTCTTTCGGGATCGCGAGCACATCCTGGACTTCCTCGAGGACCAGCACGTCGCTTTCGATGAGGCCCTGTCCTTCCTGGACGGCACGTTCGAGATGCGACTCCATATTCAGCCATCGGGCAGACAGCCCGACGTCAGCGAAGGAGATCTGGCCGATCAAGCGGCGAGCTTCTATACAGCGCTGCGTCGCAGGTCGCGCGCCGCTTTCACGCTCCCTGCCGAAGGCAGGCGCGTCCTGTCGGCAGCCTTCCTGGTGAGCAGGGCCGATTGGGTCAGCTTCGTCGAGTACGCCGACGAGCTCGATGCCGATCATCCCGAGTTCCAGTTCGATCTCACGGGCCCCTGGCCGCCCTACGACTTCGTGAGAGTAGCCTTCTTCCCCCGGGAGAAGCCCGGAGAATAGGGTGAAGCTCGATTACGAGGTTATCCCCCTCCGCACCAAGCATCGCTTCACCATCGCGCGGGCCGGTCACGCTGAACGGTGCGCCGTCTGGGTACGTCTGACCGGCGAGGACGGGCTCGACGGCTGGGGTGAGGCCGACCCTTCGCCGTACTACGGAGAGACGGCGGATAGCGTCTGCGCCGCACTCGAGGCCTACAGAGGTGCGTTGGAGACGGCGCGCGATCCGTTCGCGGTGCAGGAGATCGAGGCCGCGTGCCTCGATGATCTGGGCGGGGCCGCGTCGGCCCGCGGCGCCATCATCTCAGCGCTCTATGACCTGATGGGGAAGCGGCTCGGCGCACCCGTGCACAGGCTGCTGGGGCTCGACCCGAGTCGTGCTCCCTGGACGAGCTTCACCATAGGGATCGACGAGCCTGATGTCGTGCGTCAGAAAGTACGCGAGGCGGTGGTGGACGAGTACCCGATCCTCAAAGTGAAGGTCGGCACCGACCAGGACGAAGAGGTCCTGTCGATCGTTCGCGAGGAGGCACCCAACGTGCGGCTGCGCGTGGATGCCAACACGGCCTGGCGTCCGAAGCAGGCGGTCGAACGGATCAAGGCGCTCGAGAGCTTCGATCTCGAGCTCGTGGAGCAGCCGGTGGCGGCGGACGACATCGATGGGCTGCGCTTCGTCCGGGAGCGTTCGCCTACCCCGATCATCGCCGACGAGTCGTGCGTTCGCGCCACGGATGTCCCGAGACTCGTCGGTGCCGTGGACGGGATCAACATCAAGCTGGCTAAATGCGGCGGGATCTCGGAGGCGCTGCGTATGATCCACACCGCGCGCTCTCATGGTCTTTCCGTCATGCTGGGCTGTATGGTCGAGACGTCGCTAGGTATCGCCGCGGCGGCCCAGCTCGCCCCCCTCGTCGACTACGCCGACCTGGACGGTGCCGCCCTGCTCGCCGACGATCCATTCACGGGGATCAGCATCGCTCGGGGGCGGGTTCACCTGAGCGCGGAGCCCGGCCTGGGTATCTTCCGGCGGTGACACTATTCGCGCACGTCGCGGTCCCACGACCGCTGTATAGGACTTTCCTCTATCGGGTGCCTGACAGCCTGGCCGAAGAGATCGCGCCCGGCAGCCGAGTAGTCGTGCCGTTCGGACGCCTGCATCTCACCGGCTGGGTGAACCGGCTAGAGAGCGGCCCGCACGAGATTCCGCCCACCGTGCGCGACGTCCTCGACGCCCCCGACTCGGAGCCGGTCCTCGACGACGAGCTAATGACGCTGTGCCGGTGGGTCGCCGACTACTACGTGGCGCCGCTGGGGCTGACTTTGAGGGCGGCCCTGCCGTCGCGGCTCACGGCCGAGTCGGCGGACCTGCTGGCACGGCGGCGCGGTGTCGAGGCTCCGGGCCTCAGCCGTACCGAGCTGACCCTTCTGGAGCATCTCGACCGACGCAAGGGGCCGGTCAAGCTGAGCAGCGTCCGCAAGGCGCTCGGTCCCGGTCCCTGGGCGCGAACGGCAGAGGCGCTGGCCGCCAGGGATCTCGTGGAGGTCGAGCGTGAAGCGCCGGCGGTGGAGCAGCGGTTGCGAACGCGACAGGTCGTCTCGCTCACCCGTGAGCTGGTCAGCCTGCAGGAGCGCGACCAGATCTTCGGGCGGGCGCGGCGCCAGCGGGAGCTGTACGAGTATCTGGAGACCGTAGGCGGCCGTTCCGAGGTCGCCCACCTGGCCGCCCGGCTCGGGATCAGCCGCTCGGTAGTCCAGGGCCTGGTGGACAGGGGTGTCGCCGAGGTACACGCGGAGGAGGCTGAAGTCGATCCCTTTGCCGATCTTCCCGTCGACGGCGCGTCGCACGTACCCAGCGAAGCGCAGGCGGCCGCGATCCGGCGTCTGATTGAAGCGGCCCAGAGTGATCAGCCGGGCGTTTTCGTGCTCAAAGGCGTGACCGGTTCCGGCAAGACGTTGGTCTATATCGAACTGCTTCGGGAACTCGTGTTGAACCGGGGACGGGGCGCGATCCTGCTGGTGCCCGAGATCTCGCTGACGCCACAGACGCTGAGTCGTTTCCGGGCCGCGTTCGGCGACGACGTCGCGCTGCTTCACTCGGCGCTGAGCGACGGAGAACGCTACGCCGCCTGGCGTGCCTTGCGCGACGGTGCCAAGCGGGTGGTGATCGGCGCCCGCTCGGCCGTCTTCGCTCCGGTTCGCGATCTGGGCGCCATTGTCATCGACGAGGAGCACGAGCCTTCCTATAAGCAGAGTGACCCGTCGCCGCGCTACCATGCCCGTGAGCTTGCCGCGATGCGGGCGTATCGCACAGGCGCCCTTTGCCTCCTAGGGTCGGCGACCCCCTCGTTGGAGAGCTGGTCCAACGTAAAGCTGGGCAAGTGGGAGCTAATCGAGCTGCCCGAGCGGATCGGCGCTCGTCCGTTGCCCGCTGTCGAGATCATCGACCTGCGGGAGGAGCGCAAGGCTCGCGCTGCGGAGCCCGGCAGGATGCCACCCGGGCCGCTGGTGCTGGCACCGGCCCTTCAAGACGCTCTCGAGGATCGCCTGCTGCGTGGCGAGCAGGCGATCCTGCTACTGAACCGGCGTGGCTACTCGAACTTCACGCAATGCCGCGACTGCGGGGCCGTGCGCACCTGCCACCAATGCAGTGTGTCGCTCACCGAGCATCGGCGACCGGCGGGTCTGGTCTGCCATTACTGCAACCACCATGAGCCGCTGCCGGAGGCTTGTCCCGACTGCGGCTCGACGAGTCTGAGCCATAGGGGCGTTGGCACCGAGCAGGTCGAGCGGGTGATCGGCGAATCGTTCGCCGGTGCCCGGATCGCCCGCATGGACGTCGATACGACGAGCGCCAAGTGGTCCCACCACGAGATCCTGGGACGCGTGGAACGGCGCGAGGTGGATATCCTGCTGGGCACCCAGATGATCGCCAAGGGACTCGATTTCCCAAACGTGACCCTGGTGGGGGTCATCAACGCCGACGTCGGCCTCAACCTACCGGACTTTCGGGCCAGCGAGCGGACTTTCCAACTCCTCCCCCAGGTGGCGGGCCGCGCCGGCCGCGGGCCGGCCGGCGGCGACGTCATAATCCAGACCTCGCTACCCGACCATTACGCCGTCCGCTTCGCCATCACTCACGACTACGACGGCTTCGCGGCCCGGGAGCTCGAGGAGCGCGCCGAGCCCCTCTACCCTCCGCACAACCGCCTCGCCAACCTCGTCATCTCCGCCAGAAACGAGGTGAAGGTCCAGGAAGCGGCCGATGCCGCAGCGAACTGGCTCCTCGGACTCCTCGAAGCGCGCGGCATCGGGACGGTCGACCTGTTGGGTCCCGCCCCCTGCCCCATCGATCGTATACGCCGCCGCTGGCGCTGGCACCTCGTCCTCAAGTCCAGCGACAGCGCGGCGCTGGGCCGCGTGCTCAGCTACTTCGCCACCCACTTCGACCGCCCCGGTGGCGACCTGCGCTTGGAGATCGACCGGGATCCCGTGAGCTTGCTTTAGGGGTGGCGGCCCTTAGATTTTCAGTAGTCTCAACCTACGCGTCGGCGGCACTGCATCCCGCCGCCACCCGCCCGCGTTTCTCTCTAACTATCTGCAGGATAGGTAGTTAAGAACAACGGGGTGCCGGACGTTCTCCCGTCCTGGCTCCGCCGGTCTTTGCCCTGCTGCGGCCCGGCCGGCGGTATAGGGGTAGCTGTAGGTGGAGTTAAAGCCATGCTGACCAACCGACGCGGCTTCACGCTGATCGAACTGCTCGTAGCCATCCTCATCATTGGGCTCCTCGCGGTCATCGCTCTGCCCAAGTACAGCCGGGCCAGAGAGCGGGCCTACGATGCCGCAGCCGTCGAGGATCTGCGCAATCTGATCACGATGTGCGAGGCCTATTTCGCCGATCACATGGTGTACCCCGACGACATCGACGACCTGGGTCCGGTCAACCTCTCCAAGGGCTTAGTAGTGTCCCGGTTCGACCGCGAGACTAACGACGGCGTCATCGTGGTCCACATCCACCTGCACCACGAGAGCTCCCCGCACTACTACCACGTCGAGTACCCGGTCGAGACCATCGAGCTGCGCGACCGCTAGCCTGCGCGCGGCGCTCTCCCACCCGGATTGGCACCTTCGCGCCCACCTGGTGTCTAACATTAGGCGGGCGTGGCCAATGCCTCTGATACCAGGGACTTCCCCGCCAGGCGGGCAACCGTCCCGTCCTTGACAAACGTGCCCCGCCCGGCAAGTATCAGCACTCTCTCGTGCATCCTGGAAAGGGCAAAGTGACGTCATGGGGTGTCTGACGCTCAACGCGTCCTACGAACCGCTCACGATCGTCCCCTTGCGGCGAGCCTTGCGCCTGGTCATCGACAGGAAGGCCGAGGCCCTCGAGGTCGACGAGTCGCGCTTCTTCCGGTCGGAAAGCCTTCTCTTCCCGGCCCCCGTCGTCATCCGCCTGGTCAGGTTCGTGCATGTCCCGCGGCGTTTTCGGCGCCACGTGACCAACACCTTCCTGTTCGCCCGCGACCACTACACCTGCCAGTACTGCGGGCGGCACCGCCGCGACCTCGGGCACCGTGAGTTCCTGACACGTGACCACCTGCTGCCGCTGTGCCGCGGCGGTGAGAACGCCTGGGACAACGTGATCACAGCGTGCACGCGCTGTAATCACAAGAAGGGGAATCGCACGCCCGAAGAAGCCAGGATGAGGCCCCTCCATCCCGCCACCGAGCCCAACCACGTCGAGCTGGTTTGGGCGGTCCGCAGGGTCACGGACATCCAGGCGAAGTACATCAAGGTCTTCTACGGCTCCGATGTCGTGAAGGCACTTTTGGGTGGGGTTCACTAGGCGGGAATCCGCGATTCCTGAATACATGGAGGGGTCGCCAAGGTTGCCTGGCGGCCCTTTTCTTGAGATTAACTTCTGCGCCGCCGCCGTTCCTCAGCCAACGCCAGCCGCGCCTTCCGCCGCTCTAGCGCGTCCTGATAGCGCCGCAGCTGCACCTCGTCCTCGATAATCAACTTCGGCACCGGCTGTGGCTTTCCCGATTCGTCGAGCGCCACCATCGTCACGTAGCACGAGTTGGTGTGCCGCGGGGCGCCTCCCGACACCGACTCGGCCGTGACCCGTACACCGACCTCCAGCGAAGTGCGGCCAACGAGATTGACCGACGCCTGGAGCGTCACGATCTCACCGATCTCGATCGGTGCGCGGAAGTCCACCTGGTCGAATGAAGCCGTCACCGTCGGACAGTCGGCATGCCGCGTGGCGCAGACGTAGGCGATCTTGTCCACGAGGGCCAGGATCACCCCACCGAACATCGAGCCGCGGAGGTTGATGTCGATCGGCGAGGCCAGATGGGTCATCGTCTGCCGGGACCGACTCGCCGGCCGTGCGTCGTCGAGGCCCGAATCGCCGACGGTGAGAGGGAGCGTTCTGTCTTTCATGGCAAAATCCCTGGTTTCTTGTATCTTGGGTGCCCTGTTACGAAAGTGGTCGGTTATCAGTTATCGGTGATCAGCGGTGCCCATCCCAGCACCGTTCACCGATCGCCGATCACTGATTACTGATCACCGATCACTGATCACTCAAGAATGGGCCTGAAAGCAGAACTCGTCAAAAAGACCGAATATCCGGGCTACGTGTTCAAGCATGCCCCGCGGAACGTCTACTGGGAGATGACGATCGCCTGCGATCTCGAGTGCGTCCACTGTCGCGCCTCGGCGATCCCGCACCGAGACCCTCTCGAGCTCTCCACCGACGAGGCCCAGGCGCTGCTGCGGGACGTCAAGGAGATGGGCAGCATGATCATCCTCACCGGTGGCGATCCGATGAAACGGCCCGACCTCTTCGATCTGATCGCCTACGGCCGGGAGATCGGTCTGCCTGTCAGCATAACGCCCAGTACCACACCGACCCTGACCCGCGAAGCAGTCGAGAAATTCGAGGAGCTGGGCGTATCCGCCATGGGGACGAGCCTGGACGGCCCGAACGAGCAGGTACACGATTCTTTCCGCGGCGTTGCCGGTACCTTCGCCAATTCGATGAACGCGCTGAGCTGGGCGCGCGAGTTCGGGATCCCGGTCCAGATTAACACCACGGTTACCAGCGAGACCCTGCCGCACCTGGCGGAGATGTACAGCCTGCTGAGCGAAGAGTACGCCCCGCCGGTTCGGCGATGGAGTCTCTTCATGCTCGTGCCGGTGGGACGCGGCCAGGAACTGGGGATCCCCTCGGCGCAGGACATGGAAGAGCTCTGCGCCTGGGTGTACGAGACCGCCGCCGATGCGCCTTTTCACGTGGGCACGGTCGAGGCGCCCCACTACCGCAGATACTGGCTCCAGCGGAAGCTCGATGAGGGGATGCCCCAAGCCGAGATCGATAAGCTGGCCATGCGCATGGGGTTCGGCGTACGGGATGGGAACGGTGTCATCTTCGTCTCGCACAAAGGCGAGGTCTACCCGGCAGGGTTCCTGCCTCACCCCACACTCGGCAACGTACGTGACGAGCCGCTGTCCTCCATCTACCGCAGCTCCCCACAGCTCGCCGAACTGCGCGACATGGACCGGCTGAAGGGGAAGTGCGGGCGCTGCGAGTTCCGCTGGATGTGCGGCGGCTCGCGGGCCCGCGCCTACGGCATGACCGGCAGATTTCGACGGGAATTCTCGAATGTCCACTCGGGGACCAGTGCAACAGGGGAGGTGGGGAAGCTGGAAGCGATCTATACCTCCCTACCTCCACTGTTCCACTGGTCGCTTGCTCAAGATTCGAGATTCTCCAAACGACTTCCGCCGTTCCCTGTCGAGAATTCCCAACACACGCCGTATATTTAGTCGGTCCCGCACAGCACGAACCCTAAGCAGCAGTATCGTCGCATGGGTATAGGCAACATCGGCTGGTCGGAGTTCATAGTGATTCTCGCCTTCGCCCTCATCTTCTTCGGGCCGCGACGGCTGCCCGGGATCGCACAGGCGATCGGCAAGAGTCTGCGCGAGTTCCAGAAGGCGCTGAACGAGGTCAAGTCGGAGATCGCCCAGGCGAGCAAGGAGGCGGACACAGGACCGGCACAGATGCGCATCTCGCCCCGGCCGGCCGAATTCTTCACGCCGGATCCCGCAATCGCCGAATCCGCCCCCGCTTCCGAGGAACCGGAAACCGCAGAGGGGGCCGACGCCGGCGCGAGCCAAGATGCGAGTCCAGAGGAGGAGAGCGCCCAGCATGGAGACTCTTGAGATCCGGACCTCGCGTCGGGAGGAACTGGTCGAGATCACCGGACAGGTCCGCGAGGCGGTACGCGGCGCCGGGGTTGACGAGGGCGTGGCGCATCTCTGGTCGTTCCACACGACCTGCGGGCTGACGGTAAACGAAGGCGCCGACCCCGATGTGGCTCGGGATATCGCCTGGAAGCTCGCTCAGCTCGTGCCCCACGATGAGCCCGCCTACCGACATGCCGAAGGCAACTCGGACTCCCACGTGAAGACGAGCCTGATCAACCCGGGGGCCACACTACTTGTAGCGGACGGCGATATCGTGCTGGGGACCTGGCAGGCCGTCTTCCTGGCCGAGTTCGACGGCCCCAGGGTAAGAAAGGTGGGTGTTCAGGTCGTCGCTGCCGGCTAGTCGCCCGACCGCTCCGTGGCCTGCTCCGCTTCCGTTTCCTCCGCCCGCCGGCGCAACTCATCGTAGCCGCCCGCGCCCAACACTTCCTTGAACTCGTACGCGTACGCGTCTATGGCACGCGTCGGCCCGTCCGACGCCAGCGTGCAACAGCGCCTCACGCCGTCACACATATCGTCGAACTCAAGAAGGCTGCAGTAGGTGGTCAGCGGAAAAAGACGGCAGTAGAACGGCTTGAGCCGCTCCCCCTCCGGCAGGCCGAGGTGTGGCTCCAGCGCCTGGAGAACGCATAGACCCTCGGCGTTGAGGAAAACGCACTTGTCTTCGTACGTCGCGGTCCCTACACACAGACCACCGGGGTAATCCTCATCCTTCTCGATATTGTCCTCGAACCACTGGCTCGTGTCGGTCGTCTGCGTCCCATCCATCAGCGCCTGGATGCGGTCCGTGTACTCCAGAATCCGATCGCGCTCCGGCAGCGACGCATACACTCCGTGCAGACAACAGTGGCCACCGCACTCCTCGGCCACGTTCAGCGGCCCGTCCCCCTCGATCCTCGCCGTGGCCAACCGCAGCTCGACCTTCCATTTACCTATCTGGATGGTCTCTTCCTCTTTCCTCTGCTCACGCACCGCTGGCATGCATTCTCCCTCTGCCCCCGCGGGCCTGGACGGTGTGTCCAACACGTTGTCTGCTATAGTGTTATGGTGTCCGAGGCTGCGCCCCGGCTGGTGGGCCGAACCTCGATCACCGGGTGGCCGGGGACTCGACCATGGTCTTCCAGAGCCCCAGGAGGTAGGGATCGAATTCTGCGGGGTTCTCCTGATAGGCCTCCGCCCAGGTGGTGAAATCGGGAAGAGCGAGGTCGTCCATCAGCTTCTCGACGAGCAGGTCCGCGATCTGCTGAAAGCTCAACGCGCCCTGCACGACGCCCGCCTTCTGCTCGGCCAGCTTGGCGAGCTCGAAAACCCGCTCCTCCTCCAGCTCCATGAAGACGTCACAGAGACGGGCGGAGCAGTAGTCCAGATACTTCGCTCGGAGGATGTCTTCCGATTCAGCAACTGGCTTCCGGGGCTTTCGCGGCTCGCCCTTTCCCGTTCGCCTCGCCATACCACCCCTCCTCGACAAGGGCGGCCACGTCGCACGACAGCAACAGGCCACCAGCACGATGCTATAGCTCGCACGCGTGCCGGTCAAGGATCGCTGGCTCGTGGCGGGTACAAGCAGAGCGAAACGGCCTCGGCGGGGGGGGAGGGCCGGCCGTCTACGTCAACTCAAACGTAGTCTCGAGCGTCGACTCAACGGACGACGCAGACGGCCGGTGCAGGGCTGTTACGCCCTGCAGACGAGCAAACACAGCTCGCCGGACTAGCCCGTAGGCCAGGACTCTCTCGATGAATTCCGGATCGGTCTGTTGTACACGCTCCACCTCGTCGGCCAGATCCGCCGGAAGATTGACAACGAGGTTGACTGAACGTGACTCGGGCATTCGGTCAGGTCCTTCAGGTTCAGGGCACAAGACGACTACGCCGAAACACGGCTGAGAGAATTCCAAATTTATCGGAAAGGGCCGCTCTGCAGAAAATCCCCGGAAAGATCCGTAGAGCAGCGAGTTCTAACTTCGAAGCGCGCCCATTATACAAGCGACGTCAGGTGGGCGCAAGCCCGACAGGCATCGAACGGTCGTTTGGGGCTATTTGCTAACGTGTTCTGAGTTAACGAGTTACGTCGATGGGTCGACTCGCAACCCGTGGCGGATTTTGCATAAACTTCTGAATTCAAAACAAAAACGTTTCGTTCGCGCAAATGCTTACTCTACGTAACATCCGCGTTGCGAAGTGCGAATACATCGAGCACCTAGCGGCCTTATTTCGAAAGAATTTGCCCTGACACGGAAATTCGTTCACAAAAGCTCGAGGACCTCGCGCACGTCGTTCGCATCGGTTCGACACGCGACCCAGAGGTCACCGACGGCTTCGAGGCGCTCGCGCATCGACCGCACGTCGAAGTCGCCGGGCTGTACACCCGTCTCGAGCTCGGCCCAGCGGAGGGGGGCGGAGACGGTTGCTCCCGGCCGCGGCCGGACCGAGTAGGCGGAGGCCACCGTGGCTCCCCGACGGTTCTGGAGGAAATCGAGGTAGACCCGCGGTCCGCGCTTCGAGACAACGCGCTGGACGGTCGTGAGGTCGGGCTGCGACTGGGCGACGAGCTGGGCGACGAGCTCCGCCAGCAGGCGGCCTGTCTCGTAGCTCGTCGCCTCCTCGAGCGGAATTACGACGTGCATGCCGCTGGCGCCGGAGGTCTTGGGATAACCTCGCAGCCCGAGGCGCTCGAGCTGCTCCCGCGTCGCCAGGGCCGCGTCGCAGACGGCGGAGAAGGGCACACCCGCGCCGGGGTCGAGGTCGAGGACGGTGTAATCCATGTCGTCGAGGGAGCCGACGCGCGACGGCCACACGTGTTGTGAGATGGCAGCCAGCTGGACCGAATAGAGGAGCGTGTAGAGGTCACCACCGACGACCCGCTCGGCTGGTTCGCCGTCGACCTCGATTGTCACGGTCTGAACTCCCTCCGGCACGGGCCCGGCCATCCTTTGCTGGTAGAACATCTCCCCCGTGATCCCGTTGGGGTACCGCTCTAGAGTTAGGGGCCGGCCGCCCACGGCCGGCAGGATGGCGGGCGCCACCGACAGGTAGTAGCGCAGCAGCTCGCCTTTCGTCGCCCCTATCTCTGGCCAGAAGGGTTTCTGGAGGTTGGTGAGCTTGAGGCGCCGGCCATCGACGATAACGTCTCCATCCGCGCCGGCACCCTCGAGCGCCTCCAGTGTCTGCATCAGCGCCTCGATCACCGGCGTTCGCTCTAGCGGGGGCCCTGCGGCCATATCCGCGGGCGCGCCCTCCCGGACGACCCCGACGGGGTCGCGGTCGCTGCGCAGCCCGAGGAAGACGGGCTGCCGCAGTCGGCCGTCGCGGGTCCACTCCTGGAACTTGACCTCCGCCACTAGCTCGGGGCGTACCCAGTGGGCGTCCTTCACGTCCTCCGGGACCTCGGTGAAAGGGGGTGCGTCGCTTGCCAGTGCGTCGAGCTGCTTCTTGATCCGCGCCAGGTCGGCATCGCTGAAGCCGCTGCCGACCCGGCCCGCGCAGTGCAGCGGCCCATCCGCGCCGGCTTCCTCGTAGTAGCCGACGACCAACGCGGCGAACCCGCGCCTGCCACCCTGGGGCTCGGTCCAGCCGCCGACCACGAACTCCTGTCGAGCCAGTTCCTTCACCTTCATCCAATCGGAAGTGCGTTCACCGGAGTAGTAGCGGCTCTTCAACCGCTTGGCGACGACGCCCTCCCACCGTTCCTGTCGGGCACGGCTCTTCATGGCGGCGCCGCTGGCCACATCGTGGGCGACGTAGTGGAGGTTGTGACCCGACGACTTGAGAAGCGGCGGGTTGGGCTATGGCGGCGCGGGCGATCTCTCCGGGCTCCCGGAGGTTGAAGCGGGGCTGCAGGTCCTCGAAGCTGGGGCCACCCTCGACGGTAGAAGCGACGATTTCGCCGTCGATCACAAACTCGCAGCCGGCGCGGCGGGCCAGCAGCTCGAGGGCGTCGGCGACCTCGGGGAAAGCCGTCTCGAGGCGTGCGCCTCGGCGTGAGTAGATGCGAATCGGACCGGCCGGCCGGCCCCAGGCGATGGCTCGAATGCCGTCCAGCTTCAGCTCGAAACACCAGGCCTCGCCGGTCGGCAACGATGCGCTGCTCTGGGCGAGCATCGGACGCGTATCCACCGGAGGCCGGGTCGCTTCCTCCTCTGGCCCGGGCACGCCCAGCGCCGGATCGTCCAGGCCGCGGCCGGACACCACAGAGTCGTGGTAGCGCTCCACGAGACCCTCGGGCTCGCCGGGCTCCGCGTGCACATCCTTCTTCTTGATCAGGAGCCAGTTATCCTCGCCTTCCCGGCCCTTCATGCGCACCAGCGTCCAGCGGCCCCGCATCCGCTCGCCGTAGAGGACGAAGTCCAGCTTCCCTTCCCGGACCCCCTGCCCCAGCGCCTCGTCCGAGTCCTCGGTCTCGCCGACGGGCTCGTAGCGGCCGCGATCCCAGATGATCACACTGCCGGCCCCGTACTCGCCCTTCGGGATGACCCCCTCGAATCCGCCGTACTCGAGCGGGTGGTCCTCCACATGGACGGCCAGTCGCTTGGCATCCGGGTCGGCGCTGGGCCCCTTGGGGACCGCCCAGCTGACCAGGGTGCCGCCGATCTCGAGGCGCAGGTCGAAATGCGTGCGGCGCGCCGCGTGCTTCTGCACAACGAACCGGCGCGCCGCCTCCGCTGACCCCTCCGCTCGCTCCGAGCCCTCCGGCTCCGGCGAGCGACCGAAGTCGCGCTTGTCCTTGTATCGATCTAGAGACATGGGACTCGGCGATTCTGGTATTCTGGGAATCGGGGATTCAAGAGCTCGGTATTCGTACAGATTGGGAATTCGAATAGGAACGCCGGCAATCCGTGGAATCCGTGGTATCGGGGAGGTGGGGAGTTTGATTCCCGGATTCCCGGAATCCACGGATTCCACGGATGCCTCGGATTCCTACTCGCCTTCCCCAATTCCGAGTTCCCGAATTCTGAATTCCGAGTCCCCGAATCTCCGAATCCCAGAATCCCCCCTACCCTTCCGCTGCGCGGCGCTCTCCTTCCGTTCGCTCCAGGCTCTCCTTGAGCTTGGCTACCAGGTCCACGACCTGCGTCTCCACCGGCTCCTCCGCCTCGATCTTCGCCACTTCCCGGCCCTCTATCTTCGCCTGGATCCGGGCGAGCAGATTCTCGGTGTACTCGTCCTTGTAGCCCTTCGGGTCGAAGCTGCCGGAGAGCTGCTCGACCAGCTGGAGCGCCATCCCAACCTCTTTCTCGCTCAACCCCTCCTCCGCAGGCGTCTCGACCTTGCTCAGCGGGACGAGCTCATCATCGAAACGCATGAGATCGAGGACCAGCACATCGCCTACCACCTTGACGGCAGCCAAATGCTCGCGACGCTGGAAGACGACCTTCGCCACTGCTACCCTGCCCGTTTCACGCATCGCCTTCCTGAGAAGCGCGTACGCCTTCTCGCCGCCGCGTTGAACCTCCAGGTAGTAGGGCTTCTCGAAATAGCGCGCGTCGATCTCGGACTCGTCGACGAAATCCATGATGTCTATGGTCCGTGTGGTTTGGAGAGCTACCTGGCGGAAGTCTTCATCGTCGAGGATGACGTAGTTCCCCGGCTCGTATTCGTAGCCTTTCACCAATTCCTTGAACTCGACCCGCTCTTCGTCACCCTGGCGGACCCGAACCGTCCTCACCGGCGAGTTATCACGCCCGTGCAGCATGCGGAATTTGGGGGTCGTGTCCCGGGTGGCACTTTCCACACGCACCGGGATGTTGACCAGGCCAAAGCTGATGTGCCCCTTCCAGATCGTGCCCATAGGTTGAGGCCTCCACAGACAAGTTGTTAAGTGATCAGGAGATACAAGATGGTCAAACCGGCGGTACCCTGCCAGGTGCGCCGGCGGCCTATGTGTCGATCCGACCCGCTAGTTTTCCACGGTCCCGCGAAACTGTGGAAAACCCGGGGCGACCCCGCCGGCTCCTCTCGCGACTCGCCTAAGTCAACTTCCGGTCTTGGGGAGGGGTTCCCGAGCGAGCAGTCGCACTACAGAACACGACAAGCTCGGGAAAAAAAAGCGGGACGGCTCGCCAGGGCCGTCCCGCTCATCGAATGCCGCCGGCTACTGCTCTACGGCGCCTCCGCCGTGGCCGTGAACGTGATGGTCGAAATCGAGTTCCCGGAGGCCGCGAGCTATTCGAGAGTTCCCAGGCCGGTACTCGCGAAGATCAGGGCGAGCACGATAGCGAGCAGTATGGAGAACAGGATCAAGGCGAAGAGCGGCAGCAGGAACGCCAGCGTCGCCTTGCCGTTCGTTGTCCGCTGGACCTCCCGCATACCGATGAACAGCACGACCGTGCCCCAGACGACGGTGATAAGCGGCCCGAAGAACGGGAATATGGCGAAGGCTGCGGGGCCCGAGGAGTAGCCGATGGCCCGGAAGGTCGCCTCGAAGCCGCGCCGGCCAGCGCCGACGGCCATGAAGCAAACGTGAAGCACTCCGGCCATCGCGAAGAGGAGGCCGACATAAACAGGCAAGACGAAGGCGAGCCAGAGCAGGGCCACGAACATGCCACCCAGCAGCAGGATGCCAAGTCCTTCTTCCGCCGACCCGGCCAGCGCGCTCTGCACCGTGCCCCAGTAGATGTTCATGATCAGACCGAGCGTGCTGAACAGCACGGCGAACCCGAGGGCGGGGCCGATACCTCCACGCGGCGGCAGGGTGCGGAAGAACTCCACGGGCCGAAAGACGCTCTCGCGCCAGGTGATGAACAGCGAGGCCCAGACCCCGTACGTCCTCCGGTCCTCCCACGCCGGCACCACGGTGCCGGCGGCCGCGATCTGCTCCTCGGACGGCGGCGGCGGAAGGGGCGGCTCGGCGGCCGCTGACACGGCGCCTGGAACGCTGGGCGGAGGCGCGAACGGCTCGGGCGGTAGCGGGGGAGGCGGTGGCGGTGGCGGCGCGGCCGGAGCAACGATTTCGCCGCAGAAGGGGCAGATGTTGTCTCCCGGGATCAGCGGCGCACCGCAGTTCGTGCAGACCAGCGGTTCCGTTCTCATCTCGCTCCCGTTCCCCCGGTTGCCGACCGGCGCATGCGCAGCGGGTCGGCTTCCAGTTCCTCCTCCGTGGCGAGCACTACCCGGGCGTCGAGCGCCATGCAGCGCTGACCCGGCTCAAAGGCGACGAACGGGTTGATGT
>JBDHKT010000070.1:0-8620 GCA_039586255.1 Gemmatimonadota bacterium
ACAAAACCCCTAGCGCCACCCCATCGTCGGTGGGTGCCCGTGCAGCGCCCCGGCCGAAGGTCCCGAAAACTACCACCAGGTGAAGACACCGAAGAGACCGATGCGACATCAGAGCAGTCATCGACCGAGCCCCCTCTCCACATGCAACCTACTGATTACCCTGGCCATCCTCGTTGGCTGCGGTCGCGGCCTTCCGCCACTCACACCGGCGCAGGTCGAGGCGGTGCGAGCAGCCTGCATCGGGGCCGACCTGCTCCGTTTTGCGGAGGAAACGTCTCCATACACAGAGGGACTACTGGCCACCCGCAAGTCACGCCTGGAGGAAGCAGAAGCCAGGTTGGCAGATGCTGACGCCGCGTACAACGCCTTGCGCACGGAGATCTCCGAGAGGGGCGCGATGCATGACGACCCGGAACTGGAGGCGCGGTTTTGGAGGTTGCAGACCGCGCTACGCGATGCCCAAAACGATGTCCAGTACGCACGCAGCGACTGGGAAGAGGTGGAAGTTCAGGCCGGCGAAGCGGACGCATACCTTGAACTGGTAGCCCTGCACGCCGCTGCGCTCGCCTACACCGACTCTGCGGCGAACTTCGCCCGCGGGACTGAAGACTCGCTCCGCTACGCTGGGCTCTCCGAGTCCAAGGAACAAGAGGCAGAGAGCCTTGGCTCTACGCGCCGCGCGCTGGAGGCCAGGTTCCGTGCCGCATACAGTCAAGCCCATGCCGACGAGTTCAGCAAGTGCAACCTGCTGGCCGACGAGCTTTCGCAGCAAGGCCGCAGCTGAATAAAGGTTATCCGACCCTCAGAACTCGGTAGTCCCTTCCATTTAGCGCCGGCTACAGGGACCAGCGCACCACGCCCTAGCCCCACCCCCCGTTCCCGCAGAATGGCGGTCTGACGCGCCTGCCGCAGCGTATTCCCGCACAAGAGGTGTCAGATGCCGCAAAGTTTGCGCGTCGCTGAACGACGCCCTCCAGGCAAACTGTTGAAGAGCAATGACCTCCAAACTGGAACGACGCTTGCATTACCTGCACTCGCCGACTCAACGACTCGGGTAGGAAAGCTCCCCGCCGAGCTTGCCTAGCGTCCCGGCTTTCATAGCCGGGTGCGTGTGCCAGCGCGTCCGCCGGCCGTCCGGCTGAGACTCATCCACGGAGGGCCTCATGATCGAGACGCAAGCACGAAGCTCGAGAACGGCAGCGTGTATTTCGATCATTCTCCTGCTGTTCACTTCGGGGTGCAACATGGAGCCCTTCTCCTCGGACCGCGAGCTTCCGCAAGGCGAGGCCGGCATGCGTATGAGTGTTCTCAGCGCGACGGACGACTCGGTGACCGTCGAGGCGCGCTGGAGCGCCGCCAGCGCTCCGTCGGGTATCGCCCACTCCGACTGGCTCAACGGGCGTTCGACCCCCGACACGGTAGTAGCCCAGGCGAGCACGGCCAGCACAGCCTTCCTGGCCGACACTTTCGCGGTTGCGCGGCCCAGTCTCAACGAGACTCTCACTTTTGGGTTCCAGATCCGGGCCGTCGACGGGGCGGGCAATCCCGGGAGCTATTCACAAGCGCACATGTGGTCGCTCGCCAACGAGGACACCATGCCACCGCCGCCGCCAGACACGGTAGTTGTGGACACGCTGATTGCGGGGATCGCGGTCTGGCCGGAAAGCATTGAGCTGCAGAGTGGCACTGAGGTCCAGTTGTACGCAGCTATCCTCCTCATAGAGACAGCAGGAGAGGCCGTGGACAGCTCGATCGTCTGCGATATACCCCCACCCGCTCAAGGCGCTCTATACGAGAGCGGCACATTCTGCTGTGGCTGCGACTCGGCAATCGCCGTTCTGCAGCGGTCGTACGAGGGGAGCGCAGCTGCGCTCATTGCTCTAAACACGCCGAGGCCTGTCAGGATAGTCCGCCACAAGCGGGAGGAAACGCCCTAGGAAGAACGGTGGCGGGAGCGTGTGGGAATCGAACCCATCAAGCGGGGGCCGGCGGCGACTTTAGTCGCCGCCGCTTGTCTTGCTCGGCCCCTTGGTCTTCCAAGCATAGAGCAACCAGAAGACGCCCAGCAGAGTGAAAAAGACCGGGGTGAGAGCCCCTTCCGTGCTGAAGCCGTCGCGGATCCACATTGTCGGCCCCGCGACGAGGCAGATCACGCCTGCTACGATGATTATCCAACGGCCCTTTCCGCCGTTCGCCATGGCTAGTCCCTCCGCTGTTATCCCCGCTGTCAATAATATTCAGCGCCGATGCCAAAGAAAACGCTACGCGAGCGTGAGTTCGCCCGACTGCCGCCCGTCCTCACGAATGGCGGCAGCAAGGTCAGTGGGAAGCTTGTCCAGCGAGTCAAAGACGTACTGGCTCACCTCCCCCGCGGTGGCACCTTCAGATTCAAACAGCCAAGCGGTGCCGCCGCCGTCTTCGTCCAACTGCCAGCTGAGCTTGCGCTCGTAGTACGTCACAGTTCGACCCTCCTTCCGAAGGAACAGCCACGAAATGACAACGACCCCGGCTATCGCTGCCGGCGCTGGATCCCTCCTCGGGCTTGCTGGGCACGGTGCCCTCCTATACTTCAAAGCCCTCGCGCTCAAACCCCTCCCGATTCCCCGAAAACCCGTATGAAATAAGAATGGCGGGAGCGTGTGGGAATCGAACCCACCAAGCGGTTTTTGAGCCGCCTAGCTGGTTTTGAAGACCAGTCGAGCCACCAGGCCCGATCCGCCCCCGCACGAAGTGCGAACCGACTGTGGTCGGTTTTGACGCCGAAAGCAAGCCCTCTAACGGCAACTGAGGGGTCGGCGCTTACCGAGCTGCCCCTTCCCTACTCGAGGCTACCGGTCAACCGGTGATAGCGGCCCTGGCGGTCGATGGAGCCGAAGCTCACCTCCAGTGTCGTGCCCGGCGGAACGCCCTCGATCCCGCTGAGGTCGAGCTCGGGGAACGGCAAGGCAGCGAACAGCTCGCCCAGTAAGAAAGGCAGCAGCGCTTCGGCGAGCTCCATCACCGGGGTCGCCACCGCCTGCGGGTCGGGCACCCCCTCGGCCGACGTGACCTGGACCCAGGTCTCGACCGTTGGGTCGACGACGATCAGGCGGCCCGTGCCCGCGTCGACGCCGAGAGACACCGTCGCCAGCGCCGAGACGTAGAGCTCGGCCTCGACCGGTTGCGACAAGCTCCCGGCACCCTCAATCAAGTCGGGATCGATGGTCGCATCGATTTGGAGATCGCCGATGCCGATCTCGATCTGGTTGCCGCTCTGCCCCGGCATTACGACCGGCGGCAGATGGGCGAAGGTCGAGATGACGACCCCCGGGCCGATTGCCATGTCGCTCAAATCGAAGGTGCCCGCCTGCCAGGCCGCCCAGAAGAACTGGTTCAGCAGATCGTCCTTGAGCCCAGCACCGACGGCGGGGCCGCCCGCGAAGCTGGGCGGCGCGCCGCCCGCCTGGATGGCCCCCTGCCCAGCGGCGTGCCCCAGCGCTGGCGGCAGGACCTGCACCTGCAGCCCCAGCTGACCGTACCCTGGTGCGAACTCCAGCCAGCTCAGCCCGCTTTCGACGGCGAGGCTGATATCGCCCCCCGGCAGCGCGACGCTCTCCGGGCACTTGAAGCTCGCGATGGCGTCCTCGATGAGCGGCGCCGCCTCAACCGCCATCATCTGCGATAGCTCGGCCTCCAGGTCGGCTACCAGTCCGTCGACGATGAACGCTTCAACGATCGACAGCATGAAATCGAGAAACCACTGATCCGCCGTGATGTCCAGGTCGCTGATCTGAGTGACGACGTTGACGAACACTGCGTTCGGCGATCCACCCGTCGCGAGGCTCAGCATGATGTCGCTCTCGGTGTCGACCGCACCGATGTGAACGGTGCCAGTGCCATCGCCGCCCGCAAACCAGCACTCACACAACGTGCAGGTACAATCGAAGACGAGCGGGAGGTTCAGGTTGCCGATCACGTAGACGAAGTGGAGCCCGCCGGCGATGGCCACCAGGCTGAGCGCCGGCTGGTCGTGGCTGAGCCCCGTCACGTATATGTCCCAGCCGCCCGTCTGGGCGATCGGGGTTGTGGGGTCGATCAGGGAACTGAGATCGATTCCGCCGGTGGCCAGCCCCAGGAGGGTGGCCATATCGTCGATGTCCTGACGGTCTCCGTCGTCGATAGCCTCTTGATTCAACTGAACGAAGAGCGCGTGCTCGACCTGAGCGTCGGGGTCGGGCGCCGCGGCCGGCGCGAAGTAGGTCGGGCTACGCAGATACGACTGGGCCAGATAGCCGGTTGGGCCGCTCTCCGCCTCGACGCGGCCACTGATGACGGACATCCCCCAGCGACTCTCTTGATTCAGCTCGAACGATTCGCACCGCTGCCCGCCGGACACAGGCATGGTTTCGCCGTTTACGACCAGCCCGGTGATGAAGTCGTCGGAGTGACAGGCCTGACCGGTGATCGACACCGGCGAGGCGTCCATCGTGCCCTGCATGAGCATCGCAGCGCGCTGGGGAACGGCGACGCTTATGGCTGGCGCCTCGCCAGCAATGTCGGGTCCCTCGGTAGGTGCATCGTCGCCGCACCCCAGCGCTAAGACCGCAACGCCGAGCACTGGCGGCAGTAGCCGAAACTTCATGGTCAACCTCCGCTTGAAGCGACAGGGATTATCTCGAGTATCCTACGGCTCCGGAATCGTCTCCCTGCGATGGGAATCTCTTGATCCAGTACGATGCGCAGAACCCACAGAAGCATTGCTTCGGATCGCCCCACAGCTCTCTACGCACAAGCATGATTGTTCCGCTGCACGGGAACGTACTGCACGGTTCGTGCCTCAACGCGTCTGTGCAAGCGTACTCAAAGACCGGCAAGTCGAGCCCTGCGAAGCGGAGCGCTGCAACGATCTCGCCCCTCCCCACCCCTCGTTCGAGAATTCGAACGGCGACGTAATCGTACTCCGGGTAGTCGCTATCGCGCACGATGGCGAACTGCCCGCGCGACGAGGTCTCGGAACTCCAGATCCCTTCAACCGGGTGCAGTCCTTCCTCGGCGTTTTCGAAATGGTGCTGGAAGTTCACTTCGGTCGCGGCGAACCCGGACCAGTAGATCGCCGGCCCGCTCGACGCACTCGACGCACAGGAGAGCAGCGCAAAGCCAGCAAGAATCTCGAGAGCGGGAAAAACAAGCCGCCTGCCCACGATCAGTCCTTTGCCACGGTTAGGTTGGTAATCTTCGCCACTACTATGCGACGGGCGGGCGAGCCGGGCAATGGGACCGCGGATTGACGTCGCCGCGACCGAGCAGTAAATGGAGATCACTGTCCGCGGAGCCAATCGCCCCTTTCTCTCACAGCCGAGTGATCACAATGAAGCGAGCGATCCTTCAGTCGGTCCTGATTGCCGTCAGCCTTCTGATTCTGCCTCCTGCCGTAGCGGCGCAGGAGGCGCCGTTCGATATCCTGATAAGAGGCGGCCGAATAATCGACGGGACGGGCAACCCGTGGTACTTCGGCGACGTCGGCATCCGCGGCGACCGGATCGTCGCCGTCGGACGGCTGGGCAACGCCTCGGCGCAGCGCATCATCGACGCGAACGGGAAGTATGTGGTCCCCGGCTTCATCGACATTCACAGCCATGCCGACGAGCCGGCCTATGAAGAGACCGGCCTGCGCGCCGAGAACGCCCGACGGCGGGCGGCCCCGAACCTGGTCATGCAGGGGATAACCACGGTGGCCGTAAACCAGGACGGCCGTTCGCCGCCGGTGCTGGCGGACCAGCGTGCGGAGTTGGAGCGCCTCGGCATCGGTCTCAACACCGCTCTCATGGTCGGCCACAACTCGGTGCGCGCCCAGGTGATGGGTCGCGACTATCGACGCCCGGCGACGCCAGAGGAAATTGCTGCGATGCGCCGCCTGGTCAGGCACGGGATGGAAGAAGGCGCTTTCGGTCTCACGGCGGGTCTGGAGTACACGCCCGGCCGCTGGAGCACGACCGACGAGGTGGTGGCGCTGGCCGAGGAGGTCGCGCGGTACAACGGTGTCTACATCGCGCACACCCGGAGCGAGGGCGCCGACCCGATGTGGTACTGGCCCAGCCAGTATGAGGGTCGCCCGCCGACCCTGCTGGACGCGGTCCAGGAAACGATCGAGATCGGCGAGCGAACGGGCGCGAGGGTCGTGGTGAGCCATATCAAGGCGAAGGGCTCGCGCTACTGGGGCTCGAGTGCCGCGGCCATCCGGCTGATCGCCGAGGCCCGGGCCCGTGGCGTCCCGGTCTACGCCGACCAGTACCCGTACAACACGACGGGAAGCGACGGGAACACGGTGCTCATCCCCCGCTGGGCGCTGAGGCAGGCGCGCACCCAGGAGGCCCGCGGGGAGGACGAGGAAGAGCGGCGCGATTTCCGCGAGCCGCTGCAGCGCGTGCTCGCCGACGACTCGCTGGCGGCCCTGTTGAAGAAGGACATCGCGCACGAGATCGAGCGGCGCGGCGGCGCCCACAACGTGGTGGTGTTCGAGTACCCGGACGCCGCCGCGGTGGGCAAGAACCTGGCCGAGCTGGCGGCGGCGCGCGGGCTGTCGCCGGTGGAGATGGCGATCCGCCTGCAGCTTGAGGGGTTCTCGGACCGGCCGGGCGGCGGCCAGCTGCGCGGCTTCTCGCTCTGGGAAGGAGATATCGAGGCCTACGCGGCACAGCCCTGGACGGCGACGGCGACGGACGGCTGGATCACGCTACCGGAAGATGGGTTCACCCACGTGCGCGTCTACGGCACATTCCCGCGCAAGATCGCACACCATGCAAGAGAGCGCGGCATACTTTCGGTCGCCGACGCGATCCGTACTGCCACGTCCCTGGCCGCCCAGATCCTCGGGCTCGCGGACCGCGGTCTCGTTCACGCGGGATACGTTGCCGATTTAGTCGTGTTCGACCTGGAGGAGCTGCAGGACAACGCCACGTTCTTCGAGCCGCACCAGTACCCGAGCGGTATCGAGCACGTGCTGGTGAACGGGCAGTTCGTGGCGGAAAACGGTCAGCCGACGTGGGCCCTGCCCGGCCGCGTCATCACGCCGCCTAGCCGGGAGGCGAGTGGGGCGACGCGGTAGAGTCGCCTAGAGTCGTGCGATGGCGTCGATCTCGACCAGGGCGCCCTTGGGCAGGTCTGCCGCCTGTACCGCAGAGCGCGCCGGGAACGGCTCTGAGAAGTAGCCGGCATAGATCTCGTTGACAGTGACGAAGTCGCCCATGTCGGCCAGGTACAGGGTCGTCTTCACCACGTCCTTCATGCTCGAGCCCGCCGCCTCGAGCACGGCGGACAGGCTCTTCAGGGCACGCTCGGCCTGCTCCGCCACGCCGCCCTCGACAAACTCGCCGCTGCCGGGGTCGAGACCGATCTGGCCCGCCGTGAAGACGAAGCCGCCGCTTACGATCGCCTGTGAGTAGGGCCCGATGGCTGCCGGGGCCCCGTCGGTGTGAATACGCTTGCGATCCGTCATTAGAACAGTCCCTCGATCTGGCCTTTCTCGTTGACCCGCATGTTGACGGCGGCCGGCTTCTTGCCCAGTCCCGGCATCGTCATGACGTCGCCGGTCAGGACGACGACGAAGCCGGCGCCGGCGGAGACCCGGGCCTCGCGCACGGTGATGTCGAACCCCTCAGGCCGTCCGCGCTTGCTGGGATCGTCGCTCAGCGAGTACTGGGTCTTGGCCATGCAGACGGGCAGTTCGCCGAAGCCGAGCTTCTCCAGCTGAGCCAGCTGCTTCTCGGCCTGGGGAGTGTAGTTTACGTCGCCCGCCCCGTAGACCTTCGTGGCGACGGTCTGGACCTTTTCCTTGAGGGCCAAGTCGAGCGGGTAGAGCGGCTTGAAGTCCGCCTCGCCCTTCTCGACCGTCTCGAGCACCGCGTCGGCCAACTCCAGACCGCCTTCGCCACCCTTCGCCCAGATCTCTGTCTTGAGGCACGGGACGCCGAGTCCGGCGCAGCGTTCCATGATCGCATCGTGCTCTTTGTCCGTATCGCCATCGAAGACATTGAGCGATACGACGGGCGGCACGCCGTGCTGCTTGACGTTGTGAATATGAGCGTCGAGGTTGGCCAGCCCGCGCTCGACGGCAGCGGGATCGGCCTTGGCGAGATCTTCCTTGGCCGCACCGCCGTGGTGACGCAGGGCGCGGGTCGTTGCCACGATCACCGCGGCCTGTGGATCGAACCCGGCGGCGCGACACTTGATGTTGAAGAACTTCTCGGCGCCCAGATCGGACCCGAAGCCCGCTTCGGTTACCACCAGGTCGCCCAGCGCCAGTCCGGTCCGAGTCGCGATGATCGAATTGCAGCCGTGGGCGATGTTGCCGAACGGCCCACCGTGCACGAAGGCCGGGCCACCTTCCAGCGTCTGTACCAGGTTCGGCGACATGGCGTCCTTGAGCAGCACGGTCATGGCGCCCGGCGCGTCCAGTTGCGCCGCCTGCACCGGCTCGCCGTTGGCGGTGTATCCGACGACGATTCTGCCCAGCCGCTCGGTGAGGTCATCGATGTCCTTTGCAAGACAGAAGATCGCCATGATCTCGCTAGCGGCCGTGATCACGAAACCGTCCGGCCTGGGCACACCGTGGACTGCACCGCCCAGACCTATCACCATATTG
>JBDHKT010000071.1:0-7312 GCA_039586255.1 Gemmatimonadota bacterium
ATGGCAGCGGCAAGGACATCAACGACGCCGGACGGATGGTCGGCTGGGCACGGGTCGATGGCGACGCCGTGGCTACTCTGTGGGCGCCGAACAACTGGATGGATCCGCTCGGAGCCCTCGATGGGGATCGGGACAGCGAAGCGTGGGGGATCAACAACCTCTTGCCCGCACAGATCGTTGGAGCGAGCGTCTCCAACTTCGGCACCGACAAGCGCGCGTTCATCATTGGCGACGATGTGATGACAGAACTCCCCTCGCTCGGCGGGGCCGGCGGCTGGGGTGTGGCGTACGACATCAACGAGGCCGGCTATGTCGTGGGTGCGAGCAGGTCTGTTCCGGGCGGACCCCTCCGCGCCACCCTCTGGACGCCGGAGGGAGAGCCGATCGACTTGGGCGGGCTGGGCGATGGGAGCGAGGACCGGGTCGCCTACGCGATCAACAACAAGAGCACCGTCGTGGGCATCAGTTGGATCTCGGGCGACGCTCACGCGACCCTCTGGCGCTTGAACATCCCCGAAACATCACCCCTAGTGCTCGATACTGACACGGACGGTATCGTAGACGGCTTGGATGCTGACCCTCTGATTCCCTCTGACTTCTTCAGCGACGAGGGGCTGGGAGGGGCAACTGTGGGTACGTTCATCACCCGAGGAAACCAGAATCCCAAAGTGACCGAAGAGCCCCATCCTCTCGGAGTCAGGATAAAGACGTACCCCACAGGTGGCTCGTGGGCCAGGGCCAGCTTTTGTGACGGCGCCGCCACTATCTGGTACGGCCCCGGCGACGAAGGCATCGTCACCTGCGGCAGCGTCACGGCCGAGGCAGTAAGCGGTACGCTGGACGTGCAGTTCATTGCCAATAATGGAGTCGCGGCCGGGGCCGAGTTGCCCAGAGACCACAAAGTGACTTTCATCCCCGAAACGGGGGAGATCACCGCCGACCCGGGGAACAGCGGCAGCGTGTTGATCTACACCGAATCCGAGGAGATTGAGTTGCTGCCGGGCAAGACATTCTCAATCACGGGTAACGAGGACAAGCAGCCACCCACCATCGCCATGGCCATCGACCCGAACACGCTCTGGCCGCCGAACCACAGGATGGTGCTCGTGGCCGACGGCATCTCAGCCTCGGACGGCCTCTGCGACAACGTCACGCTTACGGTGACCGTGGCCAGCGATGAGCCGGCGGATGGCTCTGGAGACGGCAACACCCAGCCGGACTTTCAGATCGAGGACAACCCGGATGGGACGGTCGACGTCTGGGTGAGGGCGGAGCGCGCGGGAAACGGCGATGGCCGCGTCTACACCATCACCGCCACCGCCACCGACTGCGCGGACAACACGAGCACCGAAACGGGCACAGTCACCGTGCCTCACGATCAGGGCGACTAAGGCAAGAAGGGGAAGAAAGGCAAGAACTGACCCCCGCTCTCAAGTGCCCTCACGCTGGTAGACCGACACGTGCCAGACGCTGGAGGCAGTGAAAGGTTCACGTCGCCAGCCGCCCCAGCGTTCTCGCAAGCGGAGTCCGGCCATCTGGCCCATTAGATCGAGCTCGGACGGATACGCGTAGCGGACCTTGACCGGGTACATCTTGATTCCCGCCTCCGAGAGCACGACGTGATGAGAGTCAACCCGCTGTTCTGTCGGATCGTGTTGAGACACGTCCAGCATCACCTCGTCCGACCTTACCTTTGAAGCGTTCACACGTTGCTGCCGATCGAAGCGGGAGACATCTGGAACAAAGGCCTCGGTGACGAAGAGGCCCTCATCGGTCATGTGGTGCGCGACGTTGCGAAAGCAACGGACCTGCTCTTCCTGTGATAGGAGCGAGAAGAGCGTGCTAAAGGCCACGGCGATGAGCGAGAACCGACCCTCGACCTCTACGTCGGCGAAGTCTCCAATCGTGACCGGGATCCGATCGCCTCCCGGCTTACCCCGCAGCTTCGCCACCATCGCTTCGGAGGCGTCGATGCCGTGGACTTCGATGCCGCGCTCGCTCAGCGGCAGAGCCAGACGACCGGTTCCGATCCCGAGCTCGAGCACCGGGCCGGACCCGGCGAGCTCGGCGAGTAGGTCGATGGCGCCCGACGTATCGAGTTCGCTGTACCACTCGTCGTATACCTCGGCGATCTTGTCGCCGTAACTGGCCGCATCGTAATCGCTCACGGGCTCCCCCTCCCTGGCCGCAGTTCCTGGTGGACTCAGGCTATGCTACGCCACGCGGGGCCGCAGGCCAAGGGCGGCGCGCCGCGTCGTGTGGCCCGAAGCGCCCTTCCCGCGCCACATGCCGAGGGTTAGAGTACTCCGAGGAGGTAAGCCTTGGCCACACTCGCCCACAAGCTCGACAGGCGCACGCGGGCCGGCGAGCTCTACGAGCTCAAAGGCTTCGGCACGGTACGCTGCATCGCATGCGCGTTGCGCTGTGTTATCAGGCCGGGCCGCCGCGGCGTCTGCCGCGTGCGCCATAACGACGGCGGCACGCTCATGGTCCCCTGGAGCTACGTCGTCGCTCTGCAGTGTGATCCCACGGAGAAGAAGCCGTTCTTCCACGTCTTCCCCGGCTCGGATGCCGTCACCTTCGGCATGCTGGGTTGCGACCTCCACTGTGACTACTGCCAGAACTGGCTGGCGTCGCAGGCGCTGCGCGATGAAGCCGCCGGTGTCGGGCCGCGCGACATCAGCGCCGATGCCATAGTCGAGCTGGCCGAGCGAAGGCAGGCGCGGCTCGTCGTCTCGTCCTACAACGAGCCGCTGATAACGGCCGAGTGGGCGGCCGAGGTCTTTCGCTTGGCGAAGCAGGCGGGCCTGCACACGGCGTGTGTGTCTAACGGGAACGCCACCCCCGAGGTCCTCGACTACCTGCGCCCCTGGACCGACGCCTTAAAGATCGACCTGAAGACGATGAGCGACCGGGGCTACCGGAAACTGGGCTGCACCCTCGAGCACGTCCTCGACACGGTGCGCCTCGCTCATGAGAAGGGCTTCTGGCTCGAGATCGTCACCCTCGTGGTACCGGGCTTCAACGACTCGGAGGACGAATTGCGGGATGCGGCTTCGTTCATCGCCTCAGTCTCACCGAACATCCCGTGGCACGTCACCGCCTTCCACCCGAACTACAAGCGGTCCGCTGCCGGAGGAACATCCCCCAAACAGCTCATGCGGGCAGCCGAGATCGGGCGCGAGGCAGGGCTCGATTTCGTGTACGCCGGCAATCTTCCCGGCACCCTCGAGGGCTGGGAGAACACCTACTGCCCCGGCTGCCGGCGGCTACTGGTTGAACGGATCGGCTTCCACGTTATGAAGGACGAACTGAGCCCGAGCAGCGGGATCTGCCCGGGCTGCGGCCAGATGATTCCTGGTATCTGGCCGGATCCGTCCGAGGCCGTTACGCCCGCATCCCCCTTCGGCACTGGGCCCAGTTCTTGCCCTTCTGCATGACGAATCACCGCGGCCTGCGCCCGGCGAACGGCCGTTCGCCCCGGACGCTGCCCGGCGCGGACCGACCGTTCGCGGCCTGGCAGAACGCAGGCGAGGTAGTTCTATTCGTGAGAGACCGCATGTCCCGTTTTGTCACACCCTGCCCGTGAGGAGGCGTACATGGCAGGCATCGTCGGCTACGGCGCGTACATCCCCCGCAAGCGAATCAAGGCAGACGAGATCGCCCGGCAGTGGGGCAAGAATCCGGAGACGATAAAGAGAGGGCTGCTCCTGCAGGAGAAGTCGGTTCCCGGCTTCGACGAGGACACGATCACCATTTCCGTTGCGGCCGGTCGTTCGGCGATAGCCCGAGCCGGTATCGATCCGCAGAAGATCGGCGCCCTGTACATCGGCTCCGAGTCGCACCCCTACGCAGTGAAGCCGAGCGGTACGGTAGCGGCGGAGGCGCTGGGGATCGGACCCGAGGTCCATATCGCCGATTTCGAGTTCGCCTGTAAAGCGGGCACGGAAGCGATGTTCGTGGCGCTCGGCCTGGTGGAAGCGGGCCGGGTCGACTACGCGATGGGCATCGGAGCAGACACATCGCAGGGCGCACCCGACGACGCGTTGGAGTTCTCGGCCTCGGCGGGCGGCGCGGCGTTCGTCTTCGGAAGAGACGGAATCGTGGCCGAGGTCGTCGAGACCTACAGCTACACGAGCGACACGGCGGACTTCTGGCGGCGCGAGGGCGAGTTCTACCCACGTCACGGAGGCCGCTTCACCGGCGAGCCGGCCTACTTCAAGCACGTGCTGGCGGCCAGCCGCGCGATCCTCGAGAAGACGGGACTCAAAGCCGAGGACTTTGCCTACGCCGTCTTCCACATGCCCAACGGCAAGTTCCCCCTGTCGGCCGGCAAGCAACTCGGCTTCAAGAAGGAGCAGTTGGAGACGGGCTGGATCGTTCCGACCATGGGCAACACCTACTCAGGCTCTTCGCCGACGGGGCTGGCGGCCATCCTCGACGTCGCGAAGCCGGACGATCTCATCCTGATCACATCGTTCGGTTCAGGCGCGGGCAGCGACTCGTTCGTCCTCAAGGCGACGAAGCGGCTCCCCGAAGTGCAGGGTCTCGCGCCTACGGTCCGCTCGATGCTCGACGGGCCGCGCCAGTACATGACGTACGGCGAGTACGCGAAGTTCAGGGAAAAGATCATCGTCAACGAGTAGACCTGACGAACGTTGAACGCTGAACATCGAGAATCGAACATCGAAGTTGACGACAGGAGACAGCCCCATGCGTGAGGTTGCGATCATTGGAGCCGGGATGACGCGATTCGGCGAGCTCTGGAATCAGAGTCTGCGCCAGATGTTCGTCGAGGCGGCGGCCGAAGCGCTGAACGATGCCGGAGCGGACCGCATCGACTCGATGTACGTGGGCTGCATGTCGGGCGGCCAGTTCACGGGCCAGGAGCACCTCGGCCCGCTTATGGCCGATCAGTTCGGCATGGCAGGCGTGGCTTCCGTTCACGTCGAGTCGGCCTGCGCCTCGGGCGGCGTGGCGCTGCGGCAGGCGTTCATCGAGGTGGCCTCCGGTATGAGCGACCTGGTCCTGGCGGTCGGCATCGAGAAGATGACCGACGGAGCGGACGTCACAAACGTGCTGGCGACCGCGGCGGATCAGGAGCTCGAGGTCTACTACGGAGTCACCTTCCCGGGGCTCTACGCCATGATCGCCCGTGCCCACATGCAGGCCTACGGCACGACCGAGGAGGACCTTGCCTGGGTCTCGGTAAAGAACCACCGCCATGGGGCCAAGAACGAGAAGGCCCAGTTCCCCAGCGAATTCACAGTCGAGCAGGTCATGTCGTCTTCGATGGTCGCCGAGCCGCTGCGCCTCCTCCACTGCTCGCCGGTGAGCGACGGCGCGGCTGCGGTGCTTCTCTGCCCGCTCGATCAGGCGAAGGATTACACGGACAAGCCGGTGAAAATCGTCGGCAGCAGCCTGGCCACCGGTTCGCTGGCGCTGGCCGACCGAGAGGACCCCGCTTTCCTCGATTCTGTGCAGAAGTCGGGAGAAGGGGCTTACAAGATGGCCGGCGTTGGACCGCGCGATATCCAGGTCGCCGAAGTGCACGACTGCTTCTCTATCGCCGAGATCTGCTGCATCGAGGCGCTGGGCTTCGTCGAGAGAGGGAAAGGCGGTCCCGCCGCTAGAGAAGGCTTCACGGCGATCGGCGGCTGCATACCGGTGAACACGAGCGGCGGCCTCAAGGCGAAAGGCCACCCGGTGGGCGCCACCGGCGTGGCGCAGGCCATCGAGATCTTCAGACAGCTACGCGGCGAAGCCGGCGCGCGCCAGGTAGAGAACGCGCGCCTCGGCCTGGCGCAGAACATGGGTGGATCGGGAGCGAGCTCCGTGGTCCACATCTTCCAGGGGGTGTGATCATGCCGAGTCCGAGATACACGAGGGAGATCCCCAGCCGCTACCGTCTCGAGGCCGGCCGCTGCAAGGGCTGCGGCAAGGTGAACTACCCGGCCCGGCTCATCTGCCCCTCGTGCCGCGGGGAAGAGATCGAGAAGCTCAACCTGTCGCCCCAAGGCACGGTCATCACATCGACGGTGATCCACGTTCCACCCGCTGACTTTCTCATGGAGGCGCCGTACGCCATGGCGGTTGTCGAGACGCCGGAGGGGGCACGCTTCATGACCCAGGTCGTGGACTGCGAGCCCTCGACGGTGCTGCCCGGGATGGAGGTGTCGCTCGAGTTCCGCCTCATCCGCAAGGAAGGCAAGAGCGGCATCCTCTGTTACGGCCACAAGGCCGTGCCCGTCGCCTAGCGGCCGGAACGCGAGATAGGAGCACCCGCATGCACAGGGTTCAGGTTTGGGCCGAGCTCAGCGACCAGCACTACCGCGCCTACGAGTGCGAGGCAAAGCGCCGGGGCGTGAAGCTCGAAGAGCTGGTCGAGCAGACGGTCAACTGCCTGCTCCGGGAGCTGGAACGGGACGAGGAAGACGGCTGCGGCCCGGAGCACCTGATCAGCGCATCCTGATCGACCGGAGCCGGGCCCGGAGTTACCCCCGGTAGGGATTTTGTACCTGCTGCCCGACAAAAAGGGCGCGGCCGAAAGGCCGCGCCCTCTCTCTTCGTGGTCTATCTCAGGTTCGGGTCACTCGGTCAGCAGCTCGATCGCCTCCAGTGCGGTGTCGATCAGCGGTTCCGCATCGGCACTCGACATCCAACCGAGGCGCACATACAGCTGCAGACGTCTGACCAAGGAGCGCATGGTTCTGGCAGCCTGCTCCGGCCGGTTACGCTCGTACTGACGCTCCGCTATACGGACTCTGACCAGGAGGCTCTGCGCCCTCCACCTCCTCAACGAGCCGTTAGTGAAAACGTCCGAGATACCGGTCCAGAGGTCCTCGATCAGTTCGGGCACCGTCGACACGTCTTGACTCTGATCCTCAGTCGCCCACAGAGTCGCGTGCCGATCGCCAGTTGCCGTGAGCGCGAAGCCGGCTATCATGCCGTTGCCGCCTATGTCACGAGCGTGACTCTCCGTGCCGCCCAGCGTTCCGAGATCGACGGTTCCGTTTCCGAGCGTCCAGAGCGTGGCACGCATCTCGAGCGACCCGTTCTCGCTCTCGCCGACGATCAAGCCATCATCGGTGATCTCATATGCCTCACCGTCGGGGCCACCGAGTGTTCCGAGATCGTGCAGATCGCCGTCCCAGTAGAACGGTCGTTTCTGGTCGAAATCGTCATGCGCCCAACCGACGACCCGTGACAGCTCGTTGATCCCGAAGCCCTCGCTCTCAGAACCGCCCAGCGTACCCAGGTCGACCATCGGGTTCTGGGGGATCCAGAGGGCGGCGCGGCCCAACGCGTTGTT
>JBDHKT010000072.1:0-7309 GCA_039586255.1 Gemmatimonadota bacterium
GTACGTTCGGCGCTGCGGGCTACTCATACAATCAGAGCCTGGAGAACTATGCCCAGGGGCTCACCGAGATGATGGTAGCCGAACTGCTGGAGAGTGATCGCTTCGTTGTGGTGGAGCGGCAGGCGATCGCCGATGTCCTGGCCGAGCAGGAGCTCCAGTACAGCGGCGCCGTCAATCCCGAGACCGCCGTTCAGGCCGGCCGCATCGTCGGCGCCCAGTTCTTCATCCGTCCCGTGATCACAACCTTCAGCTATGGCGACAAAGGACGTGGTGGCGAGATCGGGGTCACGGTGCCCGTCGACGTCCCGGTCGCCGGCGGCATCAGAATCGGCGGTGGAAAAAAGACGGTGCAGGCACGACTGGTCATCGACAGCCGGATCTACGACGTCCAAACTTCGCAGATCACCACCTCCGTCCAGGGCGAGGGATCGGTGGAACGCTCGTCGTCCCACGTCGCGCTCGATACCGATGTCCTCGACGTTGGCACCGAGGGCTTCGAGAGCACGCCCCTCGGTGAGGCTACGCGCGCCGCAGTGGAACAGGTCGTTGCCAATATCCTGGCCGAGCTCGGCGACCGGCCCTGGCACGGCAGGGTCGTCACAGTCCGTGACGGTCAGGTCTACGTCAACGCCGGTGGTGAGTCCGGCATCCAGGTGGGCGACGTGCTCGAGGTATTCCGCGAGGGCGAAGAGCTGATCGATCCGGAGACCGGCCTCAACCTCGGGCAAATCGAGGAGAAGCTCGGGCGGCTGGTGATCACGAGCGTGGAGGAGAGATTCTCCATCGCGCGGACTCTCAGCGAGTTCACCTGTGAGCGGAACGACGTGGTACGCTTCGTGGTTGTTCAGTAGTCGGTAGTCAGTAGTCGGTGGTCGGTAACTGCGGAACTCCGACTTCCGAGTTACCGGCCACCGACCACCGGTCACCGCGTATGCAACTCGACGACATCTCCGTCCGCGAGTGCATGGTCCTCCCCCACCCGTTGCCCCTTGAATCGCCCGGATGTACCCCATAGTCGCGCGTACTTCAGGTTCTCCAAGATCTCTTTGTGGATCTTCGCTGCGAGATCGTGAACCGTGCTGCCGTTGGGGAGGACGAACGGCACGCCCAGGTCGGCGTCCTTGCCCGGTTGCTTCGTGAACACCCGCGTGATCGCCAGCACATCAAAGACCGCGCGCTTGAACTCTGCCAGCCCGGCCTCCTGCTCGACGGAGATGCTGCAGATCGGGAAGCGCCCGGCGAACCGAGCCTTGAGCTCCCGCAAGACGCCGTCGGCGCCGGGAGCGTCCGACTTGTTCCCGACCAGCAGCGTCGGGATGCATACCTCGAAGCCCTCCCGCTCGTCCGGCACACGGCCTACCAGCACCACGTCGCGTGCCTCCATGCGGTCGATGATGAAGGCGATCGTCTCGTCGGCCAGCTCGTCGGAGAGATCGGCTACCAGCACGCAGGCGTCCGCCCTGCGTGCCAGCTCGGGAAGCCAGCCTACGTCGAAGTCCTCGGACCAGGCCGGCGAGTCGATGAGCTGGATCTGGATGTTCTCGAACGGCATCATCGCGGGTACCGGGACCTGCGTGGTGAATGGATACTCCGCCACCCGCACGTCGGCGTGGGTCACCTTGGCTGTGATCGCCGACTTCCCCACATTGGGCGGCCCGAGCACCGGGACCTGGCCGGCCCCGACCTTCTCGATCACCCACTGCGGCACCTGCCTGGCGGACGGAGCCTTTCTCGCCTGCTCTTTGAGCTGCGCGATCCGCCGCTTGATGTCCGCCTGCAGCTTGTCGGTGCCCTTGTGCTTGGGCATGACGGCGTACATGTCGCGCAGCGCCTCGATCTTCTCCTCGGGCGTGTTGGCTTGCCGGTAGCGCTTCTCGGCTGTGTGATAAGCGGGTGTTAGATTCGCAGGCATTGCAGTGTCGCGCCGGCTGTCGTTTATTCTTGCCCCAAGAAGGTGTAGCTGCAACCGACAGCTGGCAACATCCCGTCCGTTGCTAGCCTCCGCGCAGCTTTATATCATGTGGTCAGCCCCTTGAGAGCTGCGGGTAAGACACCATGAAGGGATCTTCCGAATCTGCGTTCAGAATAGACGTCGACGGCCAGATCTACCAGCTCAGCGAGACCGAGTTCAAGGGCGTGCTGTTCGAGATGGCCTCATTGCTCGTTTTCGAGAAGGCTGTGGATCGAGTGTCTTTCGTCGTCGACGCTGCCGAGAGTGAGCTCACCGGCTCGGGCGGCAAGTACTTCGATCCGTTGAGCGTGAGCCTCTTCCGGCACCTCCGCGTCGAGCGCTGCTCCGGCCCCCGCTACAGCGAACTCGGTGAGGATACCGGAAGCTTCCGCCTTCACGCCGTCGTTGACGGGCTCGCCGCCGCCGCATTCTTCCTCAGGGGCGGCGACCATGTGCCTCACATGATCCTCGGGCGCCCCGATCGGGACGTGTTGACCGTACTGGATAGAGGCGCACGCACCCAGTTGAACTGCGCGGACCCGCAGCTGCTGCGGAAACTCATCCGACTGATACCCGGCGAGCCCGGTTCTTAGCAGCGCGCGCCACCCCGGCAGCGGTCTCCTTCATCCAGCGCTCGAGGACCGGGCGCGAGAGCCGGTAGCCCGCACGCCACAGCTCGTCGCCGTGCGAGAAATCGAGAGCCTGGATGTGCGTGCCGATATCGGGCTCCACGATCAGCACGTCGTCGCTCTCGGCGTAGCGCCGGGCATCGGACCGCCACTTGCAGTCCACCGCGATACCGAACGCCTGGCCCAGCATCGCCGTCAGGCCGAGGTCGAGGGGCCGGCACGCCGCGCAGGTGCGGCAGAGGATGCCGAGCACCCGGCCGGCGCCCCGCTCGAAGGCTATCTCCACCGGCACGTTGTCGCTCAGAGCGCCGTCGATCAGCAGGTGGCCCTGCGGTCCGGGGACCGGTGGCAGCAGCCCCGGAACCGCGCAGCTCGCCAGGACCGCTTCGATCAGGTCGCCGCGATCCCACAGAATCGGCTCGCCGGTGACCAGGTCCGTGGTCACGATGACCAACGGGGTTGCCAGCTCGTCGAAGTAGCGGGCCGGAACGCCGGAGGCGAAGAAAGCGCCGTTGATCGCCCCCACCGAAGCGGCCACCACCAGGCCGACGTCGATGTCCAGCTTCTCGACGGCGCGCAGGAAACCGGCTTGCACAGCCCCCTTGCTACCGCCGCCGCCCAGGATGAGTGCGGTCCTATTCTGCTCGCTCATACGCCTTTAAGAACGTGCCGGCGGCCTCTGGAGTTCTCCGCAAGCGGGGTGTGGGTCTGAGGCACGAAAAAGGGGCCTCGCGGCCCCTTAGAGTTCGATGGGAAGTCGTTTCTACGGTCGGGCGGCCACGACAGTCAGCCAGTTGCGCGGCCAGACCGTCAGGTTGAACTCCTCGAAGACCTCGTGCATCGATTCCACCAGAACATCGCTCGCCGTCTGGATCGGGATGCCGGGCAGCGCGCCGGCGATGAAGTCGGAGAAGCGGCTCAGGTCGATCCAGCCCTGTTCGGTCACCTGACCCGGGTAGATCTCCTGAGACCTGATCTCGAATCCCTCTGACTCGAGCAGCTCCCGGTACTCGTCTGCAGTCAACTGCCTTCGCGATTCGACCTTCGAGTGTTCGGGCTTGAGGTTGTACTCCTTCTTGAGCTTGCGAAGCGCCTTGATCATCCAGCGGCGGTAGTACGTCAAAGTCTCGGGCGGTATGGCGCCATCGAAGAAGCCGGTGTTGAACGCGAAGACGCCGCCGGGCTTGAGCGTGCGGTGCACTTCCTCCAGCAGGCCATGCTTGTCCTCGATGTAGTGGATGCCGTTGCAGAAAACGACGGCGTCCACGGCCCGCTTTATGCTCGCCGACATCTCCTCCGCTCGGCTCTGCACGAACTCGACTACGGCGTCCCTGGCGCCCGCGACCTTTTCGGCCGCGTCCCGCAGTGCTGTAGTCGACATGTCGACGCCGATCACCATGGCCTCTCGGGCTCCCCGGATCTTCTCCAGGATGAGCTCGGTGATGGCGCCGCTCCCGCAGGCCACATCCACGACCGTCCAGCCACGCTTCAACTCCGCGCGGTCGACGAGGGTCTCGTTGACCTTACGATAGAAGGCGTGCTCGCTGAATGCCTTGAAAGAATACTCGTCGGAAGACATCTGAACTTCCTTGCTACGGCCCAGGTGGTTATTTCGATTGACAATTTAGCCAACTGGGTATGGATATGCGAGTGCTTGCGGTGAGGGGCCGCTTCCCGTACTCTGAGCGCGTACCCCTCCAGCCTGCTAACCCCCTGACAGTTGGTAACCTAGGCGATCGGGCGCAGCGCCCGTGGTCCCGGAGAACCCCATGGATCTCATTATTGGCCTACTGGTGGTCCTGGTGCTGGTCGCGCTCTGGGTGGCCTGGCGCCAGGTTCGGGTGGAGCGGGAGATCCGCCGCGTGGCCGAGGCGCCGCCGGCCTCACTCCAGCTGCTGCAGCGGGAGGTCCAGGCTATGCGCTCGGGCGTCGATGAGCGGCTTCGCGAGCACGCGCAGCAGACCGGCGAACTGAGCCGTAGGATCGGCCTCCTGCAAAAGGCGACGGAGAACGTCGAGGGCCTGGGGATCGGGCTGGGCGAGCTGCAGAAGATCCTGCAGCCGCCGCAGCTGCGCGGCGCCTTCGGCGAGCGCATGCTGGAGGAGACCCTGGCCGACATGTTGCCCCGCGATCGATTCCACCTGCAGTACACGTATTCCACCAGCGGCGCCCGTGTCGACGCCGTCATCCTCCTGGGCGATGACCGGTTTTTGCCCGTGGACTCGAAGTTCCCGCTCGACAACTTCCGGCGCTATGTCGATCTGCGTGGGTGTGGAAGTCCGGACGCGGATGCGACGCGGCGCGTCTTCGCCCGCGATGTGAGAGGCCATATCGACGACGTCTCTGCGAAGTACATCGTGCCCGACGAGGGCGCGCTCGACGTCGCTTTCATGTACATACCTTCCGAGTCGGTCTTCCATGAAGTCGCTATCGCCCCGCTCGATGAGGACGGCCGTTGCCTCGCCGAGTACGCGCACAAGAAGCGGGTGATCCCGGTCTCGCCCAACACGCTACATGCATACCTGACCGTGGTGCGGATGGGGCTCAGGGGCTTTCAGCTACAGGAGAGCGCGCGCGAGGTCCTCCAGCACCTGAGTCATCTTCAGTCGGATGTCGAGACGCTACGCTCGGAGCTGGATACGGCACTCAAACAGGCCCGTCACTCGCTGGCGAACTTGTCGGATGCGGATGCCGCGCTGGGCAGGGTTGAAGGACGATTGGGAAGTGTTACGAGTGGAGCCGTCCCTGGAGATCGGCGATGAACGTATCGAGGTTTTCAGGGCTCACGATCAGGCGCTGGGCACGCACGTAGTAGAGATGCCGGATGACCGGCAACCGGATGGGCCGCCAGAAGTAGATGTCGGCAACAGGCCCGGTCTTCGAGACGACCGCCACCCAGTTCTGCAGGTTGGTACGCACGCCGAGGCCGCCCAGGATGCCCCACTCGGTCTCTTTGACCCGCGCAACGTCGTTCAGCGGGATCGTCTCGTCGAATAACGCCCCCATCTTCACCCGCATCGTCTCGTCGCCCACATCGACGAACGACTCGCCCAGGTTGCGCCCCAGCCATACCAGGCCGCTGCCCACCGCCAGCGGTAGCGCCACAGCCGCGAGCGCGCGCCTGGCCAGCGCCACGCCGACCCCTACCGCCCCGGCCGCCAGGCCGCCGCCGGTGAGCAATGCCTCGAGGTTCTCTTTTCCCGCCAGTTCGTACCGCATCGCCGCGTCCTCTTGGGCAAGACCGCCGTCGTTCTCTCCTATTATACAATACACGACCGTCCCCGGAATCATCGCGCGCCGGTCGGCCCCGTCCTGAAACACATGTGGAAGTGAGCTCGTATCGATGAGCGAGCCCCACCGACACAGAACATGCCGAGGATTTCGAAGTCATGAAGCACCGAGCTTTCTTACGCACGTTGGCCCGCGCTTGTCTGCCGGCCCTGCTCTTGGCCTGCGGCTCGGACTCGGGCCCCACAGAACAGGCGGCTCCCATCGAGGTCCTGCCCATGCAGGGGCTACAGGGCTTCGAGGCCCAGCTCGACAGCCTGCGGGTCGAGCTCACGATTCCGGGCATGTCGGCTGCCATCGCCAAGGACGGTGAGATCGTCTGGTCCATGGGCTTCGGCCACGCCGACGCCGTGGAGGGTAGGCCGGCCACGCCCACGACACCCTTCCACCTGGCGTCGCTCACCAAGCCCTTCGCCGCGACGATCGTCATGCAGCTGGTGGAGGACGGGTCCGTCGGCCTGGACGATCCGGTCAGCGAGTACGGAGTGGACCTGGAGGCGGACGGGATCATTCGCGTTAGACACCTCCTCACCCACACCTCCGAGGGCGTGCCCGGCTCCCACTATGCCTACAACGGCGGACGCTTCGCCGAGCTGGACCGGGTCATCCAGGGTGCTACGGGCAGCACATTCGGGGAGCTTCTGGTTGAAGAGATCCTCCAGCCGCTCCAGCTCGTTCATACCGCGCCGAACCCGCGGCATAGCGCCTTCTATCTCACCGGCCTGGATCGTGATGCGTTCATCGCCGAGATGGCAGCGGGATACGAATTGCGGGGCTCCCAAATCTACCCGATGAATCAGCCCACCTACTTCGGTACGGCAGCCGGACTCGTCGCTTCGGCAGAGGACATAGCCGCGTTTTCCCTCGCCATCGATGAAGGCCTGTTCCTCGAGCCCGAGACCTGGGACTCGGTGTTCACCCCGGCGGTCTCCAACACCGGCGCGACGCTGCCGTACGGGCTAGGTTGGTTCATCCACTATCACGAGGGCGCCAGGCTCGAGTGGCACTACGGTTATTGGGACAGCAACTCGTCTCTGATCGTGCGGGCGCCGGAAAAGGGCTTGACCTACGTCGTCCTGGCCAACACGAACATGCTCAGCCGGCCCTATGGTCTGGGCATTGACAGCGACGTCATGCGCTCCGGTATGGCGCGCCTGTTCGTCGAAGCGTTCGTTCTGGGTGACGAGCCGTTGCCGGGTGGCTAGCAGGTCGCTGGAGGGGGTCCGTGGATTAGGGGAGGCGCCGGAGTCCCCTCGCTTCACCGCTCGCGTGCGCCACGCGTGGGAGTGGCATCGCCCTTCGTCGCTCACGAGTTACGCTCCGGGGAACTCCGGTCGCCTCCCCGGCGCATGCCGGTCGTCTTTTCGCGACCTGCTGGCCGCCCGGTACTAGACCCGATCCGGCGTCAGCCCGATCTCGTTCAGGAACATATTGCCGCCCG
>JBDHKT010000595.1:0-2006 GCA_039586255.1 Gemmatimonadota bacterium
TGAAGAGAGGTCCCTTCCTTTTCGTGCTCGCGGCGCTGGCGCTCGCTCCCCTGCAGGCGGCGGCGCAGAGCCAGTGGGAGCAGCAGGTACTCGAGCAGATCGGCACCGCGAGCGAGCTCTTCGCTCCGGAAGGTTATGCCATGGTCGGCGATGCCCAAATGGGGTCATTGCACGACGAGACGTCGGAGGACTTCTACGTCACCCTCCAGGCGGGTGTCGCTTACGTCCTGGTCGGTGTCTGCGACAACGACTGCCCCGACGTCGACCTCATGCTCCTCGACGATTCGGGGAACGAGATCGATTCCGATTATGAGACGGACGCCGTTCCCATCGTCGAGGTCACGCCGTTCCGAACCCAGAGCTACCAGGTGCACGTCTACATGGCAGACTGCACAAGCGAGCCGTGCTTCTACGGGGTCGGTGTGTACGCCGACGCGGCTTCCGGGTCCGCCGTCCAAGGAGGTACGCCGTCGACGCAGAACCACAGGGGTCAGCTCGATACGGGCGACGATCGGTTGGACGGTGACTACTACGACACCTACGATTTCTACGGGAACGCAGGGGACACGGTGGTCATTGACCTCTACTCGTCCAGCTTCGACACGTACTTGATCTTGATGGCGCCGTCCGGGGCCGACACCCAGAACGACGACTACAACGAGTCGCTGGATCGTTCGCGGATCGAGAGGGTGCTGGACGAGACCGGCACCTGGACCGTTTTCGTGACCTCCTATGAATCCGGTGAGACCGGCGCCTACGAGGTGAGCATCTCTACCGGCTCTTCCGCAGCGCCGTTCTCGAAGCGAGGCGGCTGACCGACAGCATCGCTCCGGTCGGACACCTCTCCAGGGCGTCACGGCCCGAGCCCAAAGACACTGGCGGAGGCACCGCCTTCCGGGGTCCGGGTCCCGAGGGGCGGGCCTCCGCTTGTTAAATTCGGCCTTGCCGACAGCCGGGCGCCTGACACATATTCCCCCTGGCATGGGTCTGGACGACGGGCCCACTACCTCGCTCCCCCCCGCGGAACCTCACCACCCTCGATTTTGGAGTATCCCATGAACAGAGGTCGCTTCCTCACCGTCATGGCGGCGCTGTCCCTCGTCCCTGGTCAAGCGGCAGCGCAAAGTCAGTGGGAACAGCAGGTGCTCGAGCAGATCCGCACCACGAGCGAGCTGTTCTCTTCGGAGGGTTATGCTCAGGTGGGCGACACCCGCACGGGTTCGCTGAACGACGAGGCCTCCGAGGATTTAAACCTCACGCTCCAGGCGGGGGTCAGCTATTTCCTCGTCGGCGTCTGCGACAACGACTGCGCTGACATGGATCTCACGCTTCTCGACGAGTCGGGAACCGAGGTCGGATCCGACTACGAGGACGACGCCGTCCCTATGATGGACGTGACGCCATCGCGGACCCAAGCCTTCCGCATCCGCGTCTACATGGTGTCCTGCGCCAGCGAGCCGTGCTTCTACGGCGTCGGGGTTTACTCTCAGCAGGCGGCGGGCGCTACCGTAGCGGGCCGCGCCGGCGGTCCCTCGACCCAATCCCACCAGGGACAGCTCGAGAAGGGCGATAGCCAGCTCGAAGAAAACGAATACTACGACGGGTACGAATTCCAGGGCAGCACCGGCGATGCGGTGGTCGTCGACCTCTACTCGTCCGACTTCGATACCTACCTGGTGCTGTTGGCGCCCTCCGGTGCCGACACCCAGAACGACGATTACGAGGAGTCGACCTCTCGGTCACGGATCGAGAAAGTACTCGACGAGACCGGCGAGTGGAGTGTCCTGGCAACTTCGTACTCGTGAGCGCGGGCGCCGCCACGTCCGTTGCCGCAGGCGGGCGGACCGAGAGGGGTATGCTGGCGGCCGGTGACAGCGAGCTATCCAGCGGCGAGTACGTCGACTCGTTCGATCTGTCCGGCGCCGGCGGAGAGTTCCTCGTCATCGACCTGCGCTCGCGCGACTTCGATCCCTACCTGATCCTCATCGCGCCCAGCGGCGAACAAT
>JBDHKT010000073.1:0-8088 GCA_039586255.1 Gemmatimonadota bacterium
GCAGCCATGTGACCCGCGACGCTCATCTTCTGTCTCCACCTGAGGGGGTGCTTCCGTTGCAGGCCGACCGAGCCGCAGGTTATGGGCAGGAAAGCCTAAGGGCCCCGGCCGGAGGCGTCGCCTGACTGACCCTGCAGTCTTGTTCCGCGTGTGAAGTCGGCTTATTTACCCTCAAGAATGCTGCACAGTCCAGCCAGGAGCACCTAGGGGGGACGACAGGCCATGCGAGTGGGGATCGGGTTCGATGTGCACCGTTTTGCCGAGGGGCGGCGCCTGATACTGGCCGGAGTCGAGTTCGAAGGGGATACGGGGCTCCAGGGCCATAGCGACGCCGATGTCGTTAGCCACGCGGTGATCGACGCGCTGCTGGGCGCCGCCGGCCTGGGCGATATCGGGATGCACTTCCCCGACAGCGACGAGCGCTGGCGCGACGCTTCCTCTATGGAGATGCTGGCGGCAGTCCGCCGCATGCTGGAGGACGAGAACTACCAGGTGGTGAACCTGGATGTCGCGGTGGTGGCGGAGCGCCCGCGACTGGCTGCCAACGCGGATGCGATGCGTGCGAAGCTGGCCTCTGCTCTGAGCATCGGTCCCGGCTTCGTTTCGATCAAGGCAACTACGGCGGAAGGGATGGGTGCCCTGGGCCGCGCCGAAGGTATCGGGGCGTGGGCTGTGGCGCTGGTCGATCGGATGCGGAGTCCGGCGCTCCCTTGAGGTGACGGCGAGTGGGCCTCCTCTCTTTGGGTCTCGTCAGACCCCCTGACTGGCTGCTCGACCAGGGCGCCGTTGAACACGTCCTGGAGCAGCTGGCCGGCATCGCACCCCACTGGGTCTACCTGGCGCTCGCCGTGGGTGTCGTCATCGAGAGCTTCTTTCCAACTCTGCCGGCGGATAAGTTTGTCGCCTTAGGTGCCTTCCTGACGGCGCAGGGGCAGGTAACCAGGGCGGGCGTATTCCTGGTGACCTGGTCGATGAACACAGGCGGCGCCCTACTCGAGAAGATCGCCGCCCTGTACAACGCCCACGGCAGTAAGATCATCTTCGCGAGTCGCTTCCTGCCCGCCTTTCGTTCGCTGGTACCCGTATTCGCGGGGGTAACCCACCTGAAGTTCTGGAGAACTGCCGTGCCGATCGCAGCGGCGTCGGCCATATGGTACGGCGTTCTGGTCTATCTCGGTGCCGCGTTCGGGCGCAACTGGCAGACGATTCTCGACGCGCTGAACAATGTGAACGCGACCCTGCTGGCGATTGCGGGCGCTCTAGGAGTCATACTGGCGGTCCTATGGTGGAAGACCCGGCATCATTCGGCGGAGTCGGTGCCCGGCGACGGAGGCGAGCGGTGACCGAGGAGGCGTGCCGGGAGTTTTATCTCGAGTTGTTCGAGGAGTATGTCCG
This sequence comes from Gemmatimonadota bacterium, assembly GCA_039586255.1. Taxonomy (GTDB): domain Bacteria; phylum Gemmatimonadota; class Gemmatimonadetes; order Palauibacterales; family KS3-K002. The sequence goes on from JBDHKT010000073.1 coordinate 1,396, forward strand.
CATAGACCGAGGGCTATCCGCAGCCACGGTCGCGGCCTACACGTCGGATCTAGTCCAGTTCATAGAATTCCTGAGAGATCGCGAGTTCGACTCGCCGCAGGGTGTCGAAGTGGCCGACCTGCGCCAGTTCGTCTACGAACTGAAGAACAGGGGGCTGACACCGAGGACCATCGGCCGCAAGATCTCGGCGCTGAGGAGCTACTTCGGCTTCCTACAGACCTTGGATATCATCGACTCGGATCCTTGCGAGCTGCTGGAGGGGCCGAAAATCGGGCGCGCCCTGCCCACCGTGCTCAGCCAGGCTGAGATCGAGCGATTACTGGAGGTGCCCGAGGCTGACCACCCGCTGGGCGTCCGCGATTGGGCTATGCTCGAATTCATGTACGCCACCGGGGTGCGCATCTCGGAGCTCGTGACGCTGCGGGTTCGCGACGTCGACCTCGAGGAGCGGCTGGTCAAGGTGCGCGGCAAGGGCTCGAAGGAGCGGATCATCCCGTTTGGTGGGGCGGCACTCGAGGCGTTGATCGTCTATCTGCGCGAGTCACGGCCGGCGCTGGCGCAGGCCGCCGGCCGTGCCGGGGGCGCGACCCTCTTTCTCAGTCGCCGCGGTAGCCAGCTCACCCGCAAGGGTGCCTGGGATATGGTCAGGCGCCATGTTACCGGTGCCGGCATTCAGACGCGCGTGACGCCACACACTTTGCGCCATACATTCGCTACGCACCTTCTGCAGGGAGGTGCCGATATAGCGGCGGTGCAGGAGATGCTGGGTCACGCGGACATCTCGACCACCCAGATCTACACGCATCTGGACCGCAGCTACTTGAGCGAGGTGCACCGGCGTTACCACCCACGTGCATAGAAAACGCTGGAGAGACATCACGGTAAGTCATTATGCGAGCAATAGATAATGTCGCTTGTCTGACCCGAGTTCTGGGCGTCGCCTTCGCGTTGGCGGCGGGCCTCGGCGGCATCCAGGACGGGGGTGCGCAGACCGTGGAGCTCCGGCGCGGCACGCGGGGTGAGCCGCGGGCCGACGAGGTGCTGAGAGGAGTGCTGTCGAGGGGCAGCTACCGTGTGCTGACGCGGGACACGGTGCTGGCGGCGGGCGACGTGATCGCATCGGACGTGATAGTCATCGGGGCGACGCTGCGGTTGGAGGGGCGGATCGAGGGCGACGTCGTAGGAGTGCGGAGCGACATATTCGCCCGGCCCGGTGGCCGCATAGATGGAACGGTGGTCGTTCTGGGCGGTGGTTTCTACGGATCATCGCTGGCGGAGCTGGGCTCGCCGCCGATCGATGCGTCTCGGTACCTCTACGGAGTCGAGGAGGTTGAGACGGGGACGTACATCGTTACGGCACCCGGTGGTGGGGCGAGCCTGCGTCTGCCGGGGCTGTATGGGTTCCTGCTGCCGGAGTACGACCGGGTGAACGCGGTGACCTTGCCGTGGGGCGTGGATCTGGAGCGGGGGCCGACGCTGTGGATGCCCGATGCGCGTGGGCGAATCCGCTATCGGAGCGTGCGCCAGCAGTTCGACGCCGATCTGGAGCTGAGCTGGCCGTTCGGGCGTCATGCCTTCGTGCTGAGCGGCGGCCGCACGGTGCGGTCGAACGATGAATGGATCAACGGTAGAGTCGAGAACTCGCTCTACGCAGTGGTCGGTGGCGTTGATACGCGCAATTACTACGACGCGCGCTTCGTCGAGGGGGACCTTCGGCTGAGCTTCGGCTCGCGGGTCCTCTGGACGAACGACATCGTCGTCAGCTGGGAGCGTGCGCGGACCCTGGAGAAGCGGGAAGTCTTCTCGATCTTCGAGGTCCGGGGCGGATTCCGGCCGAACACGCCGGTCAGCGAAGCCGATGCTGCCAGCGTCAAGCTGGTGACCGTCGCCGAGTTCTTGGAAGAGCCGGTTTTCCCGCTCGACTTGGAGCTGAGCATCGAGCACGCCGACGCCGACGTGGCGGGTGATCTCTCCTTTACTGTGTTCGGGGCGGCCGTGCTGGCCGAGGTGGCCACGTGGGGCCGGGGCTCGCTCGTTCTCGAGGGGCGCGGCCAGGTCCCGACTTCCTCCGGAGCGCCGGCCCAGCGCTGGCGGGCGCTGGGCGGTTGGGGCACGCTGCCCAGCCTCAAGCCCGTCGAGAGGCAGGGGGACAATATGTGGTGGGCGGCGGCGACGCTTCGAGCGCCGCTGGACCGCCGGGTCGGGACGCGCTGGGAGCTGGTGCCGTGGCTGCAGTACGCGGCAGGGAACGCCTGGGTCGAGGGGACAGGGCGCCCGTCCACCGTTCACAACCTGGGTGTGGGAATAACTGTGGGGCCCGTGGCCGCTGCGGTGTACACGGCGCCGAGCGATGATTTCAAGACGGTCCTGGCTATCGGTTTCGATCGCCACCGCTGATCCTCCTCCGGCCGCTAATAGCCAATTTTGACAAGCGTTTAGTGGGTTGTTAGTTTTGTTGGCGTGAAAATTGCTTAGCGGCGCCCATTCTTCGCGTGTGAACCGGTCGACAGGGACCGACGGCGGCGGTGTGCTGGGAGTGATCCCCGCCCGCCTCGCCTCGTCGAGGCTACCAAGGAAACCGCTGATCCCCATTGCGGGGCGCCCGCTGATCGAATGGGTCTGGCGGCGTATGGCAGCCATCGACTTGGTGGATGGGCTGATCGTCGCCGCCGACGACCCGGAGATCGTGAGTGCCGTCGAGGAGTTCGGGGGCAGAGCGGTCTTGACCCGGGTCGATCACGCGTCGGGCACCGACCGGGTGGCGGAAGTCGCGGAGTTGGCTGAATTCCGGGACTTCGGCTGGATCGTGAACCTCCAGGGTGACGAGCCGTTTCTGCCGGCCGGCGCAGCCGAGGCGGCGATCGCGCTCGTGAAGACGGGTTGGGATGTGGGGACGGCCGCGGCCCCGATCTCGAGTATCGAGGAGTGGGAGGACCCGTCGACCGTGAAGGTCGTCCTGGACGACGAGGATGGCGCGCTCTACTTCAGCCGCGCGCCGGTCCCGCACGATCGAACCGGGAGTACCCCTCTGGGAGCCGCTGAGCGGGCGGTGCCGTTGCGCCACGTTGGGGTCTACAGCTTCACCCGAGCGGCGCTGCGGCGCGCGACCACGCTTCCCCCGCACCCGTTGGAGAAGAGGGAAGGGCTCGAGCAGCTGCGCTGGCTGTCGGCGGGCCTGCGGATCGGGGTGGGCATCGTGGGAGGTGGTGGCCCTGGCGTGGACACGGAGGCTGACCTGGTGCGAGCCGAGGAGATCCTGGGAGGGAGGGAAGAGAGCACATGAGCGAGAGGTCTGGGCCTGCCAAGATGATCTTTGTGACCGGCGGCGTCGTCTCCTCTCTTGGCAAGGGGATCGCCGCCGCGTCGCTCGGTCGACTGTTGGTCGAGCGGGGGCTGAAGGTCACGATTCAGAAATTCGACCCGTACATCAACGTCGATCCGGGCACGCTGTCACCGTTCCAGCACGGCGAAGTATACGTCACGGATGACGGTGCCGAGACCGACCTGGACCTGGGGCACTACGAGCGATTCATCGAGGAATCGCTTTCCCAGGCCAACAACGTAACGACGGGCCGGATCTACCAGGACGTAATCACGAAGGAGCGCCGCGGCGAGTATCTCGGCTCTACCGTCCAGGTGATCCCGCATATCACCGATGAGATCAAGTCCGCCGTCCGCCGCCTGACCCCGAACTACGACGTCGTAATCACGGAGATCGGCGGGACCGTCGGTGACATCGAGTCCCTCCCGTTCCTCGAGGCCATCAGGCAACTGAGGAGCGATGCTGGCCGTGAGAATACGCTCTTCGTGCACCTCACGCTCGTCCCGTTCATGGCCGCGGCGGGTGAGCTCAAGACGAAGCCGACGCAGCACTCCGTTCGGGAGCTGATGGAGATCGGGATCATGCCGGATGTCCTGATCTGCAGGGCGGAGCATGAGCTGGGCGAGGACCTGCGCCGCAAGATCGCGCTGTTCTGTAACGTGAAGAGCGAAGCGGTCATCGAAGCGTGCGACGTGGACACGATCTACGAGGTGCCGCTGATCTTCCATGCTCAGAACCTCGACCAGCTCGTGGTCGACAAGCTCGGCCTCGACGTTCCGGCTCCGGACCTCACGGCCTGGCGCGCACTGGTGGAGCGTGTGAAGCGGCCGCAACGAGGCGGCGTCCGGATCGCGGTCGTCGGCAAGTACACGGACCTGGTCGACTCGTACAAGTCGATCCAGCAGGCGCTGATCCACGGCGGCATCGCGAACGATGTGCGCGTACAAACCGATTGGCTGTCCTCTGAAGACTTCAACGGTCCCGAAGATGCGACTCGGCTGGCCGACTACGATGCGCTGCTCGTGCCGGGCGGCTTCGGTGTACGAGGCGTGGAGGGGATGGTGCGGGTCATCCAGTGGGCGCGCGAGAACGGTCTTCCGTTCTTCGGCATTTGTCTCGGACTGCAGTCGGCGATCATCGAGTTTGCCCGGAATGTGTGTAACCTCGAGGGGTCACACTCGCGCGAGTTCGCGCCCGAGTGCGACGATCCGGTGGTGTCGCTCATGGACTCCCAGCGCAAGGTCACCGACATGGGAGGTACCATGCGGCTGGGCGCCTACCCCTGTCAGTTGGCGGACGGCTCGCTCGCTGCGAAGGCCTACGGTGTGTCGGAGATCAGCGAGCGGCATCGCCACCGTTACGAGGTGAACAACGAGTATCGGGAGGTTCTGGGAACGCAGGGACTGCGAATGAGCGGGTTGTCACCCGATGGCATGCTGGTCGAGATCATCGAGTTGACCGGCCACCCGTGGTACATCGCAACGCAGTTCCACCCAGAGCTGAAGTCCAGGCCAGCGCATCCGCACCCGCTGTTTGCCTCGTTCATCAGGGCGGCGGTGCGCCGCCGCGGTGAGCGCGGCGCGGGCGAGCTAAAAGCCGTCGGGGTAGGGGAGTGAGGGGAGCAAGGTCGCATGGCAGACTTCCGGGCGCTTTTCCAGCCGCGTGGCGGCTTCTTCCTCATAGCCGGCCCCTGTGTACTCGAGGACGAGAGCACCAATCTGGCCGTAGCTGAGGAGGTGGCGCGCGTCGCCGAGCGGTTCGGGGTTCCCGCGATCTTTAAGGCCTCTTTCGACAAAGCCAACCGCAGCAACATCCTTTCGCCCCGAGGGCCGGGGCTCGATGAGGGGCTACGCCAGTTCGCCAAGGTGAAGTCCAGCGTTGGACTACCCGTCACGACCGACCTACACCTCCCGGAACAGGTCGTACCGGTGGCGGAGGTGGTCGACGTGCTGCAGATACCGGCCTTCCTCTGCCGGCAGACCGATCTGGTAGTCGCTGCGGCCGCGGCGGGCCGCCCGCTGAACCTAAAGAAGGGTCAGTGGATGGCGCCTCAGGACATGGCGAATCAGGTGGAGAAGGCACGCCACGCCGGTGCGCAGGCGGTCGTGGTAACGGAGCGCGGGACCGCGTTCGGCTACCACAACCTGGTGGTCGATATGCGCTCGTTCGCCCTGATGAAAGAGGCGTGCGGGTGCCCTGCAGTCTTCGACGCGAGTCACTCGGTCCAGCTGCCCGCCGGCGCGGGATCGAAGAGCGGCGGTGAGCCGCGGCATATCAAGGCGCTGGCGGCTGCGGCGGTGGCGGCGGGTGCCGATGCGATTTTCGTCGAGGTGCATCCTGAGCCGGCATCTGCTTTGTCGGATGCGGCGAGCATGCTGAGGCTGGACGAACTGGAAGACCTCGTCGCCCGGGTCCTGGCGGTGCGCGAAGCGTTGAGCGCGGGAGAAGGCAGGACGGATGTCTGAGCATCCAGCGATCCCAGCCGACATCGCGAGCGCTGTCAAGCTTGTCGTCCTCGATGTGGATGGCGTGATGACAGATGGTGGAGTCTACTACGGAGCGACAAAGGCCGGCGAAACCGTCGAATTGAAGCGATTCGAGATCACCGACGGGCTCGGCATCCATTTGATGCAGGAGGCGGGAATCGAAGTCGCGATCGTCACGGGCCGGCGATCCAAGGTCGTCGAGTTGAGGGCGCGGGAGCTCGCGATCGAGGAGGTGCACCAGGACCCGGCAGCCGAGAAGCTGCCGATCGTTAGCGGCATCCTGCTGCGCAGGAAGATCGACTGGAGCGAGGTGGCCTTCGTTTCCGATGATCTTGCCGACATCCCGGTACTGCGTCGCGTCGGCCTATCGGTTGCCGTGGCGAACGCGGTGCCCGAGGTATGCGCGCTGGCCCGCTGGCAGACGAGCCGTCCGGGTGGCGCGGGCGCCGTGCGGGAGTTTGCGGAGGCCTTGCTCAAGGCGCGAGGCGATTGGACGACCGTCGTGGACGGCTATCTGGCCAAGCGCGACCCAGAGTCGACGAAGGGGGCGGGCCGTGAACCGGCGTGAGCTGATCGACGCGGCACGCCGGGTAGTCCAACTGGAGGGCGAAGCCGTCCTTCAGCTCGAGGGCCGCATCGACGAGAGCTTTGTGCGTGCCGTCGAGCTAATCGCCGCACTCAAGGGGCGCGCCATCGTCTCCGGCGTGGGCAAATCGGGCATCATCGCCCGTAAGATCGCCGCAACGCTCACCTCCACCGGTACGCCGGCGTTCTTCCTGCACCCGGTCGAGGGCGTGCACGGCGATCTGGGCATGGTGCTGCGTGACGATCTGTTGATCATGATCTCGAAGAGCGGGGAGTCGGAAGAGCTCTACGAGTTGCTGC
>JBDHKT010000074.1:0-14296 GCA_039586255.1 Gemmatimonadota bacterium
AGCTGATCATCCAATTGCGCAGCTCACTGATATCGATGTCGACAGGGTCAACCCAACCTTCTTCGGCGTTGTCGAAGAAAGACTCCCAGGTGACGTTGAAGATCTGGCACTTCTGGGCGTCGCTCGGGACAGCGCCCCCGTAGGGTCGCGTGATCGTTATCTCTGGGAACTTGCTCTGGTCGCTGCCGCCGCACACGAGCTTCTTCTGTCTCAAGCTGGAGATATCGATCTCCACGTACATGTCCGCCTTCCAGGCGAACTTGACTGCCTTCTCGGCATCGGTGTCGTCGTCCTCCTGGGGCCGGATGAGCTCGTGGGGTGCGATTCCATCCGGGAGCGGGAGGTTGAGGCTGTCGACTCCGTAGGCGCCGGTCCGCAGCCGACCGTCAAAGGCGTTCTCGCTGTTCGTCTTGAACTGCTCGGGGTCCGCTGTGTCGCCGCTGTCGAAGGTGAGAACGACCTCGTTGCCTGAGGCGTCCTCGATCTTCACGCCGATACCGCCGACTGGCTCGTGGCTGATGAAACCGTCCCGGTATATGCCGCCGGGTGTCGTCATCACCTCGTGAAAGCGCAGGTCGCTGCCGCAGAGGAAGAACCCCAGGTTCGAGTGCGCCCGGCCCCAGGTGTCTTTCTGCGAGCCCGCGCAGTCCACCATCCCGCCCTGGAAGAACGTCGCGAACTGGAAGATCGGGATCGCCTGTCCCTTGGCGCCAAGCACGATGCCGCTGTAGGCGCCGGAGGCGTCGGTGGCCCGCGAGTGGACCACGAAGTTCTGCGTCAGCGAGTAGAGGCCGGCGTACGGTCCGTCGGTGATCGTCTCCGTCTGCACTACACCGTCTGTAGTGATCGAGAAGCCCGTGAAGTCGAAGTTCGACAGGTCGGGAGGTGAGATATTCTCCAAGTCGGCCGAATCAACGACCCCATCCTGCAGCGCCAGCTCGAGCTGGCTCAGCGCCGCCTCCGCCCCGGCCTCCGCCGCGTAAAACGTCCGCGAACGCTGATACTCGGCGCTGGTCGTCCGGCTCGCCGTCATCGACGCCGCCAGCGCCGCGGTGATGATCACCGCAGCCAGGATCACCACCAGCAGAGTGGAAATCAGGGCCAGGCCGGACCTGCTCCTCAACGTGACTGCGGACATAGCACCCTTTCGATGGGCATACCAATGCGTGTGCCTGGCGGGAAGGCAGCCCCCAGAAGGGCAAAAACCAGGCCGGTTACTCGAGGCCGGACCGCCTCCGGGTCCCGTTTCTAACCTATTTATTTACAATTACTTGCAGCTGCGGCTCGCTGGCGAGCCTCGTGCGCCCAGGTCGTGGCCGAAGCCAGGTGGCCGGCAGCGACCTACCGGCCGGTCATCTTGACTGGACTGGCGCGTTATGCAAGGGGACGGCCGGAGGTCTTTTGCCCTAAGTTGTTATTACACAAGGGATTAGGATTCCGGGCCTCACGGCACGGCGTGTGCAAGGTCACAAAGCGCGGTCGGGCGCCCCGCCGTCCCGAGCTGCAAAGATTGCATGCCCACGGAGGCGCATGGTGGCTCAGAATTCAGGTCGACGGGTTGGGTGGAGGGAAGCCGGCTTCACGCTGCTGGAGGTTCTCACGGTCACAATACTGATGGGGCTACTAGCGGCATTCGCCATCCCGCGTGCTCTCCGTCAGACCCCGCAGCAGCAGGTCGACCGGGCGGCGAAGCAGCTGTCCCGCGATCTGGAGCTCGCGCGTACGCGGGCGCTGTCGGCGAAGCGGCTGGTTCGGGTGAGCTTCGATGCAGGGGCCGGATTCTACACTGCCTACATGGACGTGAGCGCGACGCGGGCTGGAACGATCGACGGGACGGCGGATGAGGTTCACGAGAGCAGGTTGGTGGTACGGGGGAGCCATGGTGGGATCCCCGGCGTGGAGCTTCCTCCGCAGGTCCAGTTCGGTGCCGGCAACGTGGGCGCGGGCCCGCTGGGCGAGGCGACCAACGATCCGATCTTGCTGAGCAACGACCGGGTGGATTTCGATAACCACGGGATGGTTGTTCCGGTAGGCACGAACGGTGTGATCTTCTTGACGCCCGCCGACGACGCGAACGGCGTCGCGGCGGTAACGGTCAGCGGCGCCGGTGCGTTCGAGCCGTGGCGCTATCGGGGAGGCTCGTGGCTGCGATGAAGCGGGAGATACTTCGGGTGCGCGGTGAGAGCGGTGCCGGCCTGATAGGCATAATGGTCGCCGTTCTGATTCTGGGCCTGACGGTTGTCGCGCTGAGCAGCGCCACCGTGCAGGTCTTGAGCACGCGTACCGAGTCCACCGTGCGCTCTGTGGCGAACATCATTGCGACGACGTACATGGAGGACGTGAAGACGAGGCGGAGCAAGACCCTGGCCTCCGAAGATTCTATGTATGTGAATGACCTCGGCCATCCGGACTCGGGCGGTCGCTTCATACGCGAATTGGTCGTTAACTCCGGCCCGGTTCCGAAGTCGCGCCTGATCACCGTGAGAGTGAGCTATCCGGCAGGTGCCAAGGGCAGCGGCGTGGTCGAACTGGTCACCATCGCGTACGAAGGGGTGGAATAGATGCGGGCGCGCGAACCTCGCGGCGCGGCCGTTCGGTCGTCTCTGGGCTTCACGCTCATCGAGCTGCTGACAGCGTTGGCCCTTGGCATATTCATCCTGAGTGCGGCGATGGGGTTTCTCATCACGCACATGAGAGCCATCGAGGGCGACGACATCCGCGAGAGCGTGAGCCGGAATACGCGCTACATCGCCGAGCTTCTGCAGCGCGATGTACAGATGGCGGGCATCGACATCAAGAGTAGCCCCTCGTTCGGGACCGTCGCGGTCTGGCCCGGCTCGGCCGGTGACACGCTCATGGTTCTCTATGTCCCCGTAGAACCGAGCCCGGCCCCACCACATGACATCGACGTGACCGCTTACCCGGAGCCGCCGGCGGGTGAGGGAACGTGTGGGGATCGTTGCCTGGATCTCAGGAAGGTCGACGGCGATCCACTAGAGCTGACGATCGGCGACCTGGCGCGGCTCGACGTGAATGGCGTCCGCCGCCTCATCCTGACCAGCAGCGTCACCGAGACGAGCTCGACCCAGTTCGAGCTCGAGTTCACCGACGCCGACACGCTACTTCGCCAGCAGGCCGGCTTGGCCGGCAATTTCCAGATCAGAATCCCCGGCACCTACGTCCAGAAGCTGGAAACGATCTTGTTCTACCTGGACGATCAGCAGCGCCTGCTCCGCGCCCGGGGGCTCAACACCGACGGAACGCCGAACGGCGAGGTGGTCGCCTACGGGGTACAGCAATTCGACGTCGAGCTCAAATTCGCCGACGGCGATGAGCTAGCGCAGGCGAACCCGGTCGACTCGGACAACTCCAACGACTACGACGACGTCGTCGGCGTGAAGGTGACGTACACCGTCAGGGCGCCGCGGGCGGATCCGCGCGTCAATCACGGTGAGCTGCTGACGAGGACCGCCGAGGTCCGCATCTCTCCCAGGAATCTCCGCTACGAAAAGAACCGCATGGGCGGGTAAAACCAGTCCGACATTCGACAGCCCACAGCCGACAACCGAGTGTCGGCTTTTTTTCATCTTCCAACGCCCGACGCCGGATGCTCGACGTCCGATGTCCGACGTTCAACGTCGTGCGCCGGATGGGGAACGTCGCACGTCGGACATCGAACGCTGAGAATTGAGCCGAACGTCGACAATGGGCTGTCGGCTGTCGAATGTAGAGATCGCTCCGGAACCCAAGGCCGGGACTCCGCATTAGCTATACGATAGAGACGCAGCGATAATCTTCCATCGGTATCGGCTATGAGCGGAGAGAGCTTTTCCTACCACACCGCGGCCGGGGCATTGCTCGCCCTCGCCTTGATTGCGAGCCAGGCGTCGGCCCAGTCGCCGCAGGGAGCAGTGCCGTCGGATACGGCGTCGCTGGGGCGCGGACCGCACGCGCGGATGCACACGCTGCTCGAGAAGACGATCTTCAAGGTGGATGTGCTGACCGCGGAGGTCTGGCTGGGCGAAGAAGACACGCGCCGGATCGAGGGGATCGTCGCGGAGGGTGGCGGCTACTCCCCGGACGTGGCCGACGCCGTCGCCGAAGTCGCCATCTACTCGGAGAACGCCCTTGTGCGCCTGGAGTTCGTGCGCGACGTGAGCATCGAGCAGTTCTTGGACGGAGTCGACGAGAACCTGCGCCTCGTTCCCGAGGCCGGGATCATCCCCGAAGCCGAGTATCGGCGGATCTCGGAGAGCCTGCCGCGCTGGTTCGCCTTCCTGGCCGAGCGGGGAATCCACAAAGGCGACGAAATAACCTACAGCATACGCGGCGATTCACTGCGCACCCGGTACCTGGCAGCCGATGGACGGGTCCTGCTGGACCAGACGGACATCGGCTCTTCGGCGCGGCTGTCGGTTTTGGGCAGCTACTTCGTGGAGAAATCCGAATTCCGCAAGGGTCTCGTATCATCGCTGTTCGAGGGCGGGTGATATTGACCAAGAGAACGGCTCCGCACGGTTGACCCGTGCGGAGCCGGTTCGGCCGCCCACTCCAGCCTTTTCTAGTAGACCTCCCGGAAGGATGCGCGCAGCACGTAGCCGACGTTGGGCGTGCCCGGCGGCAGGTTGGCCGGGTCCATCAAGTCCGGGTCGAAGCTCCAATCGCGCTGCGGCGACTTGTAACTCGGGTTCGGGTTGGGACAATCCCCGTAAGGCGAAGCGATCTGCGGGTACCAGAAGGTGATAAACGAGCCGATCATCCGGTGCAGGCACTTGCCGCCACAGGCTCGCCAGTCCTCCAGCATCTGGACCGTGATTCCCGGACTACAGCCGTTGGTGATCGGCGTGCAGTTCGGGTCGGGCCCGTGGTGGTAGCAGCCGAGGTAGCCCTCGCCCTCGCCCGTGACGATGGCGAAGTACTGAGTGGTCGGGTCGGCGCCTCTGAACGGCACGTATGTAACGCGATTCTCGCCGTCCTTCCACTCGTTTGAGAGGACGGTGAGCCGGTCGCCGAACACGGCGGCGGGCTGTTTGTTGACGTCGTTGTAGTCGCCCTGCATGTAGAGTGGATACTCGCTGCCGATGGTCAGTGGCCCCGGCAGGCGTGCCCCATTCTTGATCCGCAGGATCGGGAAGTAGTAGCCGTCACCGCTATTGTCCGTCTCGCTGGGATCGGTGAGTGTGGTGCTGTTCTTGATCTCGACGTAGATGATCTGTGTGGCGTTCTGGCTGGGGTTCTCGCTCACCCAGTCGCGCAGCTCGCCGATGTCCACGTCCACCGCATCGACCCACTTGAGCTCCGCGGTGTCGAAGAAGGTCTCCCATCTGATCTGGATGATCTCGCATTTGTCCTCGTCGTCGGGGACCGCGCCGCCGAAGGGCCGCTCAACGGTAATGTTCGCCCAGAGGTCGGAGCCGGTGCTCGGCGGGTCGTCGCAGACGTCGTCCTGGTCCCGCACGCTACCGAGGTCGACCGTGACGTACATGTCAGCCCGCCAGGAGAATTTCGTCGCCTGGCCGGCGAGATCGTCGGTGATCCGCCTGGGCCCGATGAGCTCGTGCGGCCCCATGCTGTCGGGGAGCGGTAGCGTGAGGCTGTCGACGCCCATAGCGCCCGTCCTCAGGCGACCGTCGAGCTCCAGCTCGCTTCGGTTCTTGAAGGCCTCCGGGTCGGGCGTGTCTTCGCTGTCGAATTCGACTTCGACTTCGCTACCGTTCTGCAGTTCGATGAAGACGTCGATTTCGCTCAAGTCTTTATGCGAGACGCGGCCGTCGCGGATGAAACGGCCCGGCGTTGTGATGACGGTGTGGATGTGATGGTCGGACGTCGCCATGTAGATATCGCCGTTCACGTGGGCGCGGCCCCAGGTATCTGAGCGACTTCCGGTGTATGCCTCCATGGCGCCGTTCCCGAAAGCTGCGAACTGGAACATGGGGATCGCCTGGGCCTGGGCGCCGAGCACGATTCCCGCGTGGGCGCCCGTTACATCGGTCGCCCGCGACGTAACCCTGATGTTCTGGGTGATGGCGTAGAGCCCGGCGAATGGCCCGTCCTTAATCGAGGCCGTATCCCAGGTGCCCTCTTTGATCACCTCGAACTCGGTGAACTCGAAGCCCTCCAGCGCCGGCGGCTCGATACCCGCCAACTCGTCCGGGGACAGGAAGCCGTCCTGCAGAGCGAGCTCGACCTGGGCAAGGGCGTGCTCGGCGCCGGCCTCGGCGGCGTAGAAGGCGCGTGTACCGAAATAGTCGGCGTTCGTGCTGCGAGTCACACTCATCGCCGCGTTCACCGCAGCCGCTACCACGACGGCGATTAGAACCACGACGAGCAGCGTGGCCATGAGGGCGATTCCGCGCTCGCCCCTGAGACACCGATCTGACGAGTTCATTTTCGTGATTCCCTTCGTGATCCCTGCAGCGGCCGTTCATGTCGGCCGGCTTGGGCGGGGTTCGGCAATTCAGCCTGGGTGCAAGAAGCGGACCCGCATCGGTCGTTCTGGGACCTGGCAGCTAACGCTATGAGATAATGAAAGATAGAAGGCGCGGCCGCCGGTCGCGACCGGATACGGTAACATGGGCCCGAGCGGGGCGCGGCCAGAGTGCCGACCGTCGCAGTCACGATGACCGAATCGGATCGGGTCCAGCGGTGTGCCGGTGGGCGTTCGATGAACGTAACCTATTGTATGGTATATACTTAGGTGGCGTGCTCGGTCCCGGCATGCGGAATGCAAAGGGATGCGGTGCCGGGCTCCCGGCGCCTGCCGGCGGCCCCCGCGAGGTGGAGGGAAGAGGATTGAGAGGCATGAGACCTAGCAGGCGACTGAAGGACCGACGGGGCATAACGGTGCTCGAGCTGATCGTGGTGGCGCTGATCATCGGCGTCGCGGCCTCGATGGCGCTGCCCCGTGCACTGCACAGGTCGCCGCGCCAAGAGGTATCGACCGCCGCTAAGCAGTTGACGCGTGACCTGGAGCAGGCCCGCACGCGGGCGCTATCGGCGAAGCGGCTGGTTCGTGTGAGCTTCGACGCGTCGGAGAACTTCTACACGGCCTTCATGGATACGACGGAGGCGCGCAGCGGGGAGATCTTCGAGGAAGCTGAGGAAGTCCACGAGAGCAGGATAGTCGAGGCGGGTGTTGTTCGGCGCCGGCGCTGCGGCGGCCGGACCGCTTGGGGAGGCTGCCAACGACCCTGTACTGCTCGACAACGACTACGTCGAGTTCAACACGCGCGGCATGGTAACACCGCTGGGCACGGACGGGGTGATCTTCCTGACCCACGAGGAGGATCCCTCTATCGTTGCGGCGGTGACGATCTCCGGTGCCGGCGCATTCCAGACCTGGCACTACCGCAACGGCGGCTGGGAGCGATGAAGATGATGACGCAACCGGCCAGCTGCGAGCGCGGATTCAGTATCCTCACGGTCTTGATCGCGATCGTGCTGGTCAGTGTGGCGGCCGTGGCTCTATCCGGGACGACCGTATATGTGTTGTCGCTCCAGACCGAATCGACGGTTCGCTCGACGGCGACGGGACTCGCGGCGGCGTACATGGAGACGGTGAAGACGCGTAGGGTGGTGAGCCTCGGTTCCGAGGCGGAGGCCAACGTCAACGAGGTAGGTGAGCTGGCGGCGGAGGGGGACTTCGTTCGCTCGCTGACTGTGGCAAGCGGTCCGGTGCCGAGGTCGAAGCTGGTGACGATCACGGTAAAGTACCCGCGGGGCCGCGCCAAGATGGGGCAGGTGGAGCTGGTCACGATCGTCTACGAAGGGGTGGACGTGGGGTGATGTTTAAGTCCCGTCGCGGCATGCGTCGGCCTTCGAGCCGGGGTTTTACGCTGATCGAACTGGTCATCGGCTTGGTGCTGGGCACCATAATCATCAGCGCCGCCATCAGCTTCCTAATCACGCACATCAGGTCGTTGGAGGGCAGCGACATCCGGGAGAACGTTGCCCGCAACGACCGCTTCATCGGGGCGCTGCTGCGGCGGGACGTGCAGTTGGCCGGGGTAGACGTCAGGAGCTCGACCCAGTACGGGACGGTGTCGGTCTGGCCCGGCTCGTACGGTGATACGCTGATCCTGCTATACGCGCCTTACGAGCCCGATCCAGCACCGGTTCTGGACATCCACCCCGCGTCGGCCCCGCCGCCCAGCGACGAAGGTACCTGCGGGGAATTCTGCATCGAGTGGTACGTCGGGGCCCCCGATACGAGCACTATACAGCCGGGTGACCTGGCCCGTATCGATGTGAACATGTCGCGCCGGCTGATTCTCATCAACGACGTCGAGGTGAGCGGGAGCTTTCTGAGGGTCAGATTCACCGACGCCGACACGCTGCTTCGGCAACCCGCCGGTCTGTCGGGCTTCAATCTCGGCCACCCATTCGGCAGCCTCTTTCAAGAGCTCAGGCCGATCATCTACTACCTGGACGATCAAGAGCGACTGATTAGAGCGGAACGGCTCAACATGGACGGCACGCCGGACGGCGATGTCGTGGCCTACGGGGTGGAGGAGTTCGAGGTATCGGTGATCTTCGATGACGGAGACGAGCTGGAGCGACCCAATCCCTACGACTCGGACACCTCGAACGACTACGACGACATCGTCACGGTCAAGGTGCGGGTCACGGTGAAGGCCGACCGCGCCGACCCGCGGGTGAACGGCGGGGAGCTGCTCAAGAATACCTCGGTATGGCAGATCTCACCCAGGAACCTGCGCTACGAGAAGAACCGCGTTTAGCCTGCTGAAGGCCCGGCTGACCGCGCCGGGACCCACCGAAACACCAAGCTCTGGAACGCTCGCCTCCCTTCGGTTTATTATTGAATACCGGGACGCGCCGGTCTTTCATCAAAAGGGGTTTAACCGTCATGTGCCTCTGGAACGGTCGGTACAGATGGCTGGGGCTAGCGCTACTGGTTTGTATGCTTGCGGCGGTCTCAGCCTGCGAAGAGGATGAGGTCTTCGTTCCCGGCGATTTCCCTGATGTGGCGGGGTTCTGGTCGGGCCAGTACAGCGTCACCGGCTGCAGCCTGTCGGGCGCCGAAGATCCCTTCTTCTGCGACGATGTCTTCTATAATGGTGCCTGGCTGATACTCGAGCTCGACCTGGATCAGAGCGGGGCACACGTGGGTGGTTGGATCTACCAGGGCGAACTGGTCGGCGATGTGGAGGGGGTCGTCGATCTGGATGGGGTGGTGACCCTGGGGGGTGCCATCGGTGGGTTCGAGGAGGATTTTACGACGACGATCCTGGCATGGCAGGCGGGCCTGGTGGGCGACTCGCTGCTGGGGAGCTGGAGGTTCTGGGTGGAAGACAACGCCGGGCAGGGGTTCGGCGCCGCCACCGTCGACGCCGGCTTCAAGCTCTACGGGCCCAGCGTGGTCAAGTTCTTCGGTTGCCCGGCGGAGGGTGACCTGGAGCCGGACGGGCAGACCTCCGGTGGCCTGGACGGCACCGATTGCCAGCTGGCGACGGGGATGTACGTCGACGTTTTGGAGGACGGCGCCTCGTTCGACGCCTATACGTTGACGGGCGCCGTGGGTGATTCCATCGAGGTGACGCTGCGCTCCGAGGACTTCGATGCCTTCATGCTGGTCGCGTACCTGGACGAGGAGGTCTTCTGGTGGGACGACGACAGTGGCGGTGGAACGGGCGGCAGCGACGCCGCCTTCACCCTCGTATTCGACGTGGCCGAGACGGTCCTGCTGATCGCCTCCTCTTACGCACCCGGTGAGGCGGGCTCATACACGTTGGGTGCCGAGCTGCTCGAGCCGCCGCCTGGGGCCGCTCAGACGGCTCCGGCGGACCGCGAGCATCGCAGCGGGCTGAGGGTGCTCGGCGGCGGCGTCGGCAAGCAGGATCGCCTCGAGGAGCGTGGCTCCGAATCCGCCGCCCGGCGGTTCAGGCGCCTGGGACGCACTTCGGGACCCGGACGGTAACGCTGGTCCTGGATCGTCTTAAAAGAGAACTCCGCATGGGCGGCGCGCCCATGCGGAGTCCTGGTTCCTGCGGATCGGAATCGGTCAGTACGATTCCCTGAAGGCGGCCCGGAAGACCTGGCCGACCACGGGGGTGCCGGGCGGCAGGCTATCGGCGAACTCGAAGCGATTGTCGAAGCCCCAATCGCGGACGGGCCTGACGTAGGCGTAGCCCCCGATGCCACTTCCCATGCTGTCGGCGTGCTGGGGCGCGTAGAGCGCGACGTAAGAGCCGACGATCTTCATGATGCAGCGGCCGCTTTCCGGCCCTCCGGAACACGTCTTCCAGTTCTCGGCCAGCCTCCACCAGCCGGTCCCGCTGTTGGGCGGCAGCGAGCAGCCCGGGTCCTCGTGGAAGCAGCCGACGTTGCCTTCTCCGACGCCGGTGATGACGGCGACGTACTGGTGCGTGTCCGAGTTTGCGCGATTGCACCTCGAGTCGCCGGCGTCCTTACACCCCAAGCTCGGGTTGTTATAGTCGGTCTGCGCGTCCGCGTCACTCCAGGTGTTCGACATCGTGCCGATCCGGTCGGTGAAGACCGCCGCCGGCTGCCAGTTGATCGTATTGTAGTCGCCCTGGATCCACATCGGATACTCGCTGCCGACGGTGAGCGGGCCCGGCAACTGGGCTCCGTTGCGCAGTCTCAGGACTGGCCAGTAGGTGCCGTCGTTCCTCGTGCCGTCGCTGTGCGGGTCCGTCGTGCCCGGATTAGTGACCGAGGCCTCCTTGAACTCGACGTAGATGATCTGGACCTCATCACCCAGCCCGTTGACCCAGTTGCGCAGGTCCGCTATGTCGATGTTCATGACGTCGATCCAGCCCTCGTGACCGTTGTCGTAGAACTGCTCCCAGCGGAAATCGAAGATCTGGCACTTCGTCGCGTCGTCGGGCACCGTGCCGCCGTTGGGGCGCTCGACGGTGATCGTGGGAAGCAGGCTCGGCGCGCCGCTCGGTGGACTACCGCCACAGACCGTGTTCTTGTCCAGGTGGGCGCCCAGGTCGACGGTCACGTGCATGTCGGCCTTCCAGGCGAACTTGACCGCCCGCTCGGCCGGCCCGTCGTTCACGGGATCCCGGGGCTCGACCAGCGCGTGGGGCAGCACGCCGGCCGGCAACGGGAGCTTCAGGCTGTCGACGCCGTAGGCACCGGTTCTCAGCCGGTCGTCGAAGTCCGCATGACTCTGCGC
Source organism: Gemmatimonadota bacterium (assembly GCA_039586255.1). Classification (GTDB taxonomy): domain Bacteria; phylum Gemmatimonadota; class Gemmatimonadetes; order Palauibacterales; family KS3-K002. The sequence goes on from JBDHKT010000074.1 coordinate 11,165, forward strand.
CTTGAACTGATCGGGGTCGGGCGTATCGTCGCTGTCGAACGTGAGCAGCACGTCACTGCCCGATTTGTCTTTGATGAAGACGCCGATATTCCATTCGTCCTTGTGCCAGAACATTCCGTCGCGATGGATTTCGCCGGGCGTGGTCACGAGTGAGTGGAAGTGTATATCCGAGGCGGCGAGGAAAAAGTCGCCGTTCGCGTGCACGCGGCCCAGGTGATCCTTCCGCGAGCCGGCGTAATCCTCGAGGCCGCCTTCGAAGAAGATCGCGAACTGGAAGATCGGTATAGCCTGGCCCTTGGCTCCCAGGACGACCGCGCCGTGCGTGTTCATGGCGTCGGTCACCCGCGACGTGATGGTGAAGTTCTGGGTCAGGGAGTACATGCCCGAGAACGGGCCGTCGCTCAGCGTCTCCGTGATTTGCGGCCCGTCCTTCTCTACCATCAACTCCTCGAACGTGAATCCCTCGATTGCCGGCGCCGTGATGTTCGCCAGTTCGGTCGAGTCCACGATGCCGTCGTTCTGCAGCGCCGTCTCGATCTGGCTCAGCGCCGCCTCCGCCCCCGCCTCGGCCGCGTAAAACACGCGGGTGCTGAAGTAGTCGGCAGACGCGGTACGCGTCACGCTCATCGCCGCTTCCACCGCCGCAGCGATGACCACCGCCGCCAGCACGATCACCAGCAGCGTCGTGAGAAGCGCTATGCCCCCCTCGCCGCCGGCGTGCGAGCTCTGCCTCCGGGATGCCTTGGCGCCCAGGGACCGGCAGCGCCTGAGAAGTCGGTTCTGCAACTGCATTGCCAAGTCCATCCTCGTTTCCGGTTTCGGTCGCGCGAAGATGCACAGGCGGGGAGACCGTGCGGGTCCGGCGGGAGTCGAGGGGGCAAGAAGCGGACCGACCGCCGCCTCTGCGGCCGACTCGACTAAGCTGTTGCTAGACAAGGGGTTATGGTGCGGGCACTTTACCGATCGCCCTTCTAGGTTGGGTGTCGACGCTGTGGGGCGGGCAGATTATCGGAATGCCTGGTCAGGGTGACCGAATCGGCTTGCGCGGAGCCCGGTCGACGCGGCGGACCCAAGTCTGTAATGTGTTGTTACGACAGGGGTTAGCCGGCCGGGATCGTGGCGGCATGCGGAATGCCCCAAGGGTAGCGGCGCGGCCAGCTTGTGTTGAGATGGCGCTGGCCTCGGTCGTCTGAGGAAGGAGTCGAATCGCGGTGAGCCGGACAGCCAGAAGGCAGAGGGTTCGGGGCTTCACGCTCATAGAGCTGATGGTGGGGTTGCTGCTGGGGACTATCGTCATCAGCGCGGCGATCAGCTTCCTGATCACCCACATGCGCTCGTTGGAGGGCAGCGACATCCGGGAGAACGTTGTCCGTAACGACCGCTACATCGGCGCGCTGCTGCGGCACGACGTCCAGATGGCAGGTATCGACATAGAGAGCAGCACCGAGTTCGGCACAGTGGGGGCCTGGCCGGGCTCGAGCGGCGACACGCTCTTCGTGCTGTACGTACCCTACGAGCCAAACCCAGCACCGATCCACGACATCGACCCGACCGAAGCTCAGCCGCCGGCCGGAGAGGGAACATGCGGCGAGCGGTGCATCGAGGTGCTGTTCGATACGTCCGAGCCGATCGAGCTGGAGGAAGGCGATCTGGCGCGCCTCGAGGTGAACGGAGTGCGCCGCCTGATCCTGGCCAATGATGTGACCGTCGATAGCGACGAGCTGGAAGTCACGTTTACCGCCGCCGACACGTTGCTGCGTCAGCCGGCCGGACTGACAGGGAATCTGCAAGTCGAGATTCCTGGCACGTTCATCCAGAAGCTCCATTCGATCATATATTACCTGGACGACCAGGACCGCTTGATTCGGGCAGAGCGGCTGAACATGGACGGCACGCCTGACGGCGATATCGTCGCTTATGGCGTGGATGAGTTCGAGGTCTCGGTGATCTTCGAAGACGGTGACGAGCTCGAGCGACCCAATCCCTACGACTCGGATAACTCGAACGACTATGACGACGTCATCACCGTGAAGGTGAGGGTCACGATGCGGGCGGAGCGCACCGACCCGAGAGTGAACGGGGGTGAGCTGCTCACCAAGACGTCGGTCTGGTACATTTCGCCCAGGAACCTGCGCTACGAGAAGAACCGCATCTAGCCGCGGCCACTGTGCGGTCGAGAAGACGGCCTGCAGATCTTGAACCTGCAGGCCGTCTTATTGGCGGGTGATGGCCCGTCAGTCAGCGGCGTTCGCGGGCCCAACCTCATCTGGCCGGGCGATGACGTACGCGACGAGGGACGCCTCGGTCGCCCAATCGAGCGTGTAGTCCATTAGCGTCGCCTGGCGGAGCAGGTCCTCGCTCCCCTGTCCTGTGCGCATCCTGCGATCGGCGAGCACCAGGTGGATCGCCCGGCGCAGGATCTGCCAGTGAAGAAGGAGCGCGCTTTCCGGAACGCCCTGCTCCCGGTAGCGGCGGCCGAGCTTCTCGGCGAACGCGTAGCTTGGCACCTCGTCGCCGATCCGCTTCCAGGTGGCGGCGGCCAGCTGGGCTGTGAGGCCTGCGATGTCCTCCGGCTGAAGCTGCTGGGCGAATGCGCGGTAGGGGAGATTGGCCGCGACGAGCCTGTAGCGGTTGGAGATGTCTTCGGCTCGGTGGATCAGGGTTTCCACGACCGAGGTGTGGTCCGGCGCCTGAGCGCCGGTCTGTCCGGCGAGGATCCTGTAGTCTGGCACGGCTAGTCTACCCCCACGGTGGCGGTTCGTTACGAATCCGCATATTCGGGGGGGTGCCGCGGGTGGTGGGACAGGGGTGCTAACTACAGTAGCAGGTCAGGGCGGCCCCGTCAAGTCTCAGGGACACAACGACATCCGGGACCGGTCCCCTGGGTTTAACGTTTCGGGGGCCCAGCCGTCTAACAGTCGGAGAGACCGTAATCGGGTCCGCAGGCCCGGCTTCCCCGTCGAGCAGGGCGGAATCCTAGAGGAGGGAGAAATGAGAAAGCCGACTATCAACACGCTGCTTGCCTTGGCTCTCGTGGGCGGTCTGGCGGCCTGCGACGACAGTAGCGTGCTTGGCCCGGACGACGGGATCGAGGCTACGATCCTCGAGGCCATGGTGGACGAGGACCTCACC
>JBDHKT010000075.1:0-7197 GCA_039586255.1 Gemmatimonadota bacterium
AAGGAGCGCGAGCTATCCCAGCGGACGGAGAGCCTGGAGCGCGATCAAGAAGAGCTGGCGGAACGACGCCGCGAGCTCGAGATCGAGACGCACCGCAAGGCGCGTGAGTACCTGCTGCAGGCGCGCAAGAAGCTCGACGAGGCGATGAAGGCAGACCGCGAGGTGGCCCGCGAGGCGCGCCGCGAGCTCGAGGCCAGGCTGCGCGATCATGCCCAAGCGCTACGCGAAGCAGACCAAGTTCAGGTCGCCGACGAGGATGTCACCGAATTCGAGTCCGGCGACCTCGTGTGGATCATTTCGCTGGAGCGCGAGGGCCGCGTCGTCGAGCTGCGCGGCCCCGACGTCGTCGTCGAGATGGGCGGTGTCAAGCTGCAGCTCGCACCGGGCGTCCTCGAGAAGCGGGGCGAACCGAAACGCGCTAGGGATGGTACGGCGTTCTTCAGTGGCCCCGAGATCGATGCCCGGCCCGAGATCAACCTGCGAGGGTTGATGGCAGACGAGGCGCGCCTCGAGCTGATCAGGGCGCTCGACGCCGCCGTGCAGGCGGGACTGGCCGAGCTGAGGGTGATACACGGGAAAGGGACCGGCGTGTTGCGCGAGACGGTCGCTGAGCACGCCCGCAGCGACCGGCGCATAAAATCGCATCGCCTCGGCGCCGCCTGGGAGGGCGGCAGTGGCGTGACAATCATCGTGCTGGAGTAAGGACTGAGGCGTGGGAATTCGGGAAGCTGGATTCATCCATTCCCAACAGGGAACATTGTGGTTGCCGACGAGCTTCTTGAGGAGATCAGGGCACAGGCCGACCTGACGCAGATCGTCGGCGAGTATGTGCAGCTGCGCCGCAGCGGCAGGACCTATCGGGGTCCGTGCCCGCTGCACGGCGGGGAAGGACCCAATTTCTCCGTCGATCCTGAGCGCGGCATCTTCAAGTGCTTCGTCTGCGGCGAAGGCGGCGACGTCTTCTCTTTCCCGATGAAGCTACTCGGGCTGGACTTCATCGAGGCGGTGAGATTCGTCGCCGAGCGCGTCGGGGTCGTCGTGCCCGAGGTCGAACGAGAAGAAGAGGACCCGTACCGCGACATCCGCGAGGCCGTGGCGTTCGCCGCCGATTGGTACGAGAAGCAGCTATGGGAGGAAAAGCACGGCGAGCGGGCGCGGCGCTATCTGGTCGACCGCGGTCTCTCGGAGGAAACGGCGCGTCGCTTCGGTTTCGGGTATGCCCTCGACTCGTGGCGTGGTCTGCGCGACGCGGCCGGCGCCCTCGATATCTCGGATGATGTGCTCATGCGGGCAGGTCTCATCAAGGCCAGCGAGCGGGCCAAGGAACCCTTCGACGTGTTCCGCGCCCGTCTGATGATCCCGATCTACAACCTGCGTAGCCGGCCCATCGGGTTCGGCGGCCGCCTGCTCGCCGACTCCGATGACGCACCGAAGTACATCAATTCACCGGACACGCCGATCTTCCACAAGGGCCGGATCGTCTACGGTCTTAACTGGAGCCGGCACGCCATCCGCCGCCGCGAGGTCTTCTACGTCGTGGAGGGCTTCATGGATCTGGTATCATTGGTGGCCGCCGATCTCGAGAACGTAGTGGCTCCGCTCGGCACGGCGCTCACCGAGCATCAGGCGCGGCTGCTGGGCCGCTACGCCAAGCGCGCGCTGTTGCTCTACGACAGCGACAAGGCCGGCCTCACAGCGACCTTCAAAGCGGCCGACGAGCTGCTGCGCGCCGGGGTGCACCCGAGCGTAGCGACGCTGCCGCCCGGCGAGGATCCCGACTCGATCGTGCGCAAGGGTGGGTCCGAGGCGCTGGCCCAATACACCGATGCGGCGATCGATGTGCTCGATCGCAAGATCCAAATCCTCGAGAAGCGCGGATACCTCGACACGATCGAAGGCAAGCGGCGGGCCGTCGACGGGCTGATGCTCACCGTACGCGCCGCCGCCGACGAAGCCTTACGCGACATCTATCTGGACCGCGTCGCCAGCGTGACGGGCGTGCGACGCTCGACCCTCGAGCGCGAGCTGCGGCGGCCAATGGGCGGCCTCCGGCGGCGCAAGCCGCCGACCGTGGAAACCGAGGAGCCGGCCCGCGCGGTTCCCAAGTTGGGCGCCGAGCGCAAGCTGTTGCTCCTGCTACTGCGTGACCGCTCGCTCGTCTCCAGGGTGGCCGAACAGGTCGAGCCGGATAACTTCAGGACGCCGGAATACAGAGAGATTTATGACGCTGTGATCGGGGCCGCCGAGACGGCGCCGCCGGGCGAGCGCGACGAGGCCGGCGTCCTGAGCTGGGCGGAGGGTCTGCCGCCGGTGCTCTACGAGCGCTTACGCGAGATCGTAGCCGATCCGGAGGAGCTCACCAACCCGGAGGCGGTGCTCGAGGATGCTATCGCTCGGCTGCGGGCGCGGGCGCTCGAGGACCGACTCGCCGACCTGATGACCGAGGTCCTCGTGGCCGAGACCGACGCGGCGGTCGAGCTGGCGACTGAAATCAAGAAGGTCCGGCAGGAGCTGGCGGCGCTGGGCAGCCGCCTGCCGGGTCGCGGATTCCTTAGAGGCGAGTGACTTGAACGATCACCGATCGGAGCTTATGTCGGATTCGAGCCAGGAACCGCTACTCCAGCAGCTACTAGCGCTGCACGCCTTCGACCAGGAGATCACCTTTCTGGAACGCGAGGTGAAGCGGGACGAGGAAGGTTTCCTCGCCGCCATGGAAGGCGCGGCGGGCCTCAAAGCGGAGCTCGAGAGTATCGACTCCGAGCTTCTGCGCATCCGGGCCGACGCGCGGTCTGCTGAGCACGCCGTCGACGCGAAGCGCGATCAGCTGGATCGACTGCGCTCGAAGGTGAACCAGGTGAAGAACGAGAAGCAATACGGCGCAGCGACCCTCGAGTTCGATCTCGTCAAACAGGAGATCCGCAAGCTCGAGGACAAGGAGCTCGAGAAGCTCCAGGCCGTCGAAGATCTCGAGGGCCGGCGCAAGGTCCTCAAGGATGAGTTCGACGTCGCGGAAGCCGAGGTGTCCCCGATGGGCGAAGAGGTCGAGAGGCGGCGCGCCAACCTCGAGGAAGAACTTGTCATCAAGCGCGACCGCCGTAACAACATTGCGGTTCGACTCGACGAGGGCGTGCTCGGGCTCTACGACCGGATCCGCAGTGGGCGCCAGGAAGTCGCCCTCGCCCCGCTCACCGGCGAGGGCGTATGCGGCAACTGCTTCACCTCGGTGACCATCCAGCAGGAGATGCAAATCAAAGGGCTGGCGGTGATCGTCTGCTGCGAGGGCTGCGGCGTCATCCTCTACCCCGAAGAGATGAAGCACGTGCCATAGTGGGCATGAGTGGAGGGTCGGTGCCGCCTGTTATTATAGTGACTGAGGAGGTGGTGGTGTGGTGAGATCCATCCTCGGCCGGCCGGCGGCCGTCGAGCCCGCGGTAGTCGCGGCGCTCGTCAAACAGCTCCAGCTTCCCGAAGCGATCGCCGCCATCCTGGTGCGCCGTGGCTTCGCCGACCCGGCCGCGGCGAAGACCTTCCTGCGGCCGCGCCTCGAGGGCCTGCATGATCCTTGGGCGCTGCCAGATATGGAAGCGGCTGTCGATCGCATCTCATCTTCCATCGATGACGGCGAACCGATCCTCGTCCACGGCGATTACGACGTCGACGGCGTCTGTGGTACGACCCTGCTCACACGCGCGCTCCGCGAGCTCGGTGCACGTGTCGAGCCGTTCGTACCCAACCGCCTCGAGCACGGTTACGACTTCGGGCCCGCCGGCCTCGGCGCGGCCTTGGAGCGGAAGTGCGGCCTCGTGCTCACTTGCGACTGCGGGATCGCAGCGTACGAGACGGTCGCCGCCGCCCGCGACGCCGGGATCGATGTGGTCGTCTCGGATCACCACACGCCGCCTCCCGAACTGCCGCCGGCGGTCGCTATCCTGAACCCACATCGCAACGACAGCACCTACCCCGAGAAGGTGCTCTGCGGGGCCGGCGTCGCTTTCAAGTTGCTCCAGGCGCTGTTCGAGCGACGTGGGCGCGTCGTCCAGGACCTCTACAAGTACCTCGACCTCGTCGCCATCCCGACGATCGCCGACCTCGTGCCGCTGACCGGCGAGAACCGAATCCTCGCACGCTTCGGCCTCAAGGTCCTGGAGTGCACGCCGAACCCTGGGCTCCGGGCGTTGCTCCGCGTGTCGGGCCTGAAGGTGGGGCGCCCGGTCAGAGCGGGCCAGATCGCCTTCGTCATCGGGCCGCGCATCAACGCCGTCGGTCGGATGGGCGAAGCGATGCGAGGTGTGCGGCTCCTGCTCATGGAAGACGAGGCCGAAGCGGCGGTCATCGCCGACGTCGTCGAAGCGGAGAACCGTCTGCGCCGGGAAGTGGATCGTGCCACGCTGGAGGAGGCGAAGGAGATACTCGAGGCGAGCTTCGACCCCGAGTCCCAGCGTGCCATCGTGCTGGCCTCGCAGGATTGGCACCCGGGCGTGATCGGGATCGTCGCTTCCCGAATCGTCGAGCAGTACTATCGCCCCACCGTGCTCATCGCCCTCGACGGTGACAGCGGTCGCGGCTCCGGACGCTCGATCCCCGGCTTCCATCTCTACGACGCGCTGCAGGAGTGCGAGTCCCATCTCCTCCAGTTCGGCGGCCACCGCGCCGCCGCCGGAGTGCAGATCCGCGCCGACGATGTAGAGGCCTTCCGCGACTCGCTGAACGCCGTGGCCCACCAGTGGTTGGCGCCGGAGGACCTGCTGCCGAAGATACGGGTCGACCACGAGATCACCATGACCGAAGTCTCCGCCGAGCTCTGGCGCTTTCTCAACCACTTCGGTCCCTACGGCCAGGGGAACCCGAGGCCGGTCTTCCTGGCGCGCGACGTTGCTCTGCGTGGCGCGCCTGTGGTCGTCGGTGACGACCACCTGCGTTTGCGAATCGATGTGGGTGACGGCGCGACGCCGGAGGCCATCGCCTTCGGCAAGGCCGCCGAGATGGAGTGGCTCAACGAATCATCGCGCGTCGACCTCGCCTTCCAGATCGGCGTGCGTGAGTGGCAGGGCGTCGAGTACGTTCAGGCTCAGGTGCTCGACGTCCGGCCGAGCGAGGCGGCTTGGGCGAGCTCCGAATCGTAGCGGGGCGCTGGGGGCGCCGCCGCTTGAAGGTGCCAGGCGGCCGCTCGATACGGCCGACCTCCGAGCGCGTCCGCGAAGCGTGGATGAACGTGCTGGGCCCGGAGCTCGAGGACGCCACGGTCCTCGACCTGTTCGCCGGAACCGGCGCCCTGGGCCTCGAGGCGCTCTCCCGCGGCGCATGCCACGCCACCCTGGTCGAGCGGGGCGGTCGCATAGTGAAGTGCCTGCGGGGCAACGTCGCCGCCCTCGAAGCGGAGGAAATGGTTACCATCGTGGTCGCCGACGTTTTCACCTACCTTGATGGCCTGGCGCCCGGCGCCTTCGACATCGCCCTCGCCGATCCGCCTTACGGCCAGGGCCTGGCAGAACGGCTCGTGGAGGTATACCGGCAGAGCCCCTTCGCGCGCATCATGTCGGTGGAGCACGGGCTCGACGACGCGCCCGCCTCGCCGGCCGGCGCCGTCGAGCGGCGCTACGGTGACACGGTGGTCACCTTCATCACCGCCGCCGATCTGGAGGAGGAGTGAACATGGCCGAACCGAGGGTCGTCGTTTACCCGGGTTCGTTCGACCCGTTGACCCTGGGACACGAGGACATCGCGCGTCGCTGCCTCAGGTTTGCCGACAAGCTGATCGTCGCTGTGGCCGTAACGGCGACGCAGCAAAAGGACCGGCTCTTCACCGTCGAAGATCGGCTGGCGATGATCGAGGAATGCTTCGCCGATGAGCCGCGCATCCAGGTGATCGAGTTCTCCGGACTGTTGGTCGATTTCTGCAAGAAGATCGACGCGCAGATCGTCGTGCGAGGCCTGCGCGCTGTGAGCGATTTCGAGTACGAGTTCCAGATGGCGCTGATGAACCGCAGCCTCTGGCCGGATCTCGAGATGGTGTTCATGGCACCCGCCGGGAAGTACACGTTCCTAAGCGCCTCACTCGTTCGCGAGGTCGCTTCCCTGGGTGGCGACGTCTCGCGCTTCGTCTCGGCGCCCGTTCTGCGACGCCTCGAGGAGAAAATCGGCCGCTAGTCCGCATGGTCTTTCTCCAGAAGCTCGCCGAGCGCGCCGCGGAATCCGGCGGCCGAGTCGTCCTCGTCGAGGGCCACGATGAGCGAGTCCGCGGAGCGGCGCTGCGGTTGCGGGAGAGCGGGCGCCTCGACCCCATCCTTCTCGTACCGGATGCCTCGGTCGAACCTCCGGCCGGTTGGGTCGGTCCGCTTCGCTGCCCCGCCGACGACTCGGAGCTCGAGCGCTACGCCGAGCTTTACCGGCAGATCCAGACCAAGAAGACGCTGACCGTGGAGACCGCGCGCCGACGTGCCGCCGACCCACTCACCTTTGCAGGGCTGATGGTGCGCGCCGGTGATGCCGACGGTGCCGTCGCCGGCGCGACGAACGCCACCGGCGATGTGATCCGCGCGGCGCTTCGCACCATCGGGATCGCGCCCGAAGCCAAGATGGTGACCGGCGCATTCTACATGGTGGTCCCGTCCTTCCGCGGTACGCCCGAGCACGAGGTCCTGACCTTCGCCGACGCCGGCGTCGTACCCGATCCCGACGCCGAACAACTCATGGAGATCGCCAGGCAGACGGCGATCATGCGCCGGGCGATCGTCGGCGACGAGCCGCGGATCGCCTTTCTGTCCTTCTCGACGCTTGGCAGCGCCGAGAGCCCCGCCGTCAGCAAGATGCGGCGCGCCCACGATCTCTTTCGCGAGCTCTGTCCCCACGTGGCGGCCGACGGCGAGCTGCAGGCCGACGCCGCGCTCATCCGCCACGTCGGCCAGCAGAAGGCGCCCGACAGTCCTGTCGCCGGTCACGCGAACGTGCTTATCTTTCCAGATCTGGGGGCCGGCAACATCGCCTATAAGCTTGTGGAGCGACTCGCCGGCGCCACCGCCATCGGGCCGGTCCTCCACGGTCTGGCCAAGCCGTACAACGACCTGTCGCGGGGGTCGGATCCCGATGCGATCGTGGCGGTGGCCTACGTCACGGCCCTGATGGCGACGGTTCAGCCGGGCAGCCTATGCGGCTAATACTGGAAGGGAATTCAGCCTAGAACCGGAGGAGTAATGAACT
>JBDHKT010000076.1:0-7182 GCA_039586255.1 Gemmatimonadota bacterium
CGGTTGACCGAGGTGTCTCATGGGTCCCGGGCCGGCTCGCCGAGTTGGCGGCGATATATCCAGGCTGGTGGAGGGGGCTTCTGGCCTCGATCGATGCCGGGATCTCCGAGGAGCTGTTCTACCGGTATCTGCTGCTGTCACTCGTCGTCTGGCTGTTGGGCAGGATTCGGAAGAGCGGCGGTCTCTCGAGGCGGACGTCGATCTGGATCGCCATCGTGGCCACCGGTCTGTTATTCGGTTGGGCGCACATAGACGACACAATCGGGAGCGGCCGACACTCTGCGTTCAACCTGGTCGCCATCGTGGTGCTCAGCGGCGGCATCGGGATGGCGCTCGGGTGGATGTACTGGAAGCACGGCCTGGAGAGCGCCATGCTTACGCACTTCCTGGCCGACGCGCTGTACTACGCCGCACTGCTGCCGGCGCTCTTCTTCGGCGGCGCCCCGGTTCTCCTCGGCGTCGTGGTTATCTTCCTGGTAGCGCTGGCGCTTTCGATTCTCGTGTTCCTGCGGAGCGGGCGCGAGGCCCGGACCGCCCCCGGCTAGTTGGCGCCGGTAACTGCTATCGCCATCCAAAACGCGAGAAGGTGTGTCATGGTTTGGGATAAAGCCCTGGTCGGGGCACTGACCGTGTTGGTCCTTGCGGGCTGTGGGACGCGGCCCGATGAGCTTCAAGAGCTCGACCTGTACGACGCGGCGGGCTTCTTCAGCGGCGGACGGGACAGAGAACGCTATCCCAGGATGAGTCTCGTGCGCGATACCATCAACAACCGGATCGCCGCGCGCTGTCTGGCCGGCGCATCGCTCGCCGAGCTGGAGGAGCTTGGGATCGATGATCTCGGCGAGCGACTGACCGCCCTCGAGGGAGGGAAGATCCTGAACCTGGTCGGCGAATCGTGCGCGATTGCGTTCCCGGCCTTCGTTGGAAGTAAGAGGGAAACGCTGGCTGAGATCGCTGATGCCGCGGCGCTCGAGCTGAGCCCGCTGGTCGAGGAGATGGTCGGCCGGCTGGAGGTCGAGCTGGGTGTCAGGCAGGACATGCTGTTCCATGTCCTGTGGTCACGTGCGATCGACGAGATCTGGACGGAAGCCTGGCGGCTTTCGTTCCTCGGTGAGGATATGCCGATGGTGGCCTGGATGGTGTACCCGGAGCACACGTTCGCTGTGGGAACCAACTATGCGAGCATGCCGGGCGGCGGCGGCGTGGCGATGACGTGGAGCCGCAACTTCACCGATCATCTCTCGGCCTTTCCCGAGGCGAATTACGAGCTGTTCAAGACCGCGTGGGGCGAGCCGTTCGAGGATGCGGAGGTGCGCGCCGAGCTCGAGACCTACGGCGTGTTCGACGCGAGCGGCGACCCGCGGCTCTTTTCCTTCCACCGAGATGAGCGCCTCGACAACGTGCTGGACGAGATGGTGAAGGAATACGCGGAAGCGGTGGCGCAGACGTTCGACTGGGAGGAGATCGCGGCGCGGCTCGATATACATCCCGGAGATGCGTACATCGTCGTGCTGCACGAGGTCGCCTACGCGATCTTCGAGAGGCTGTATCGCGATCAGGTGCTCGCGATACCGTCGCTGTTGCTCGACGGCACCGATAGGACGCAGGCGGTCAGGCTGGTGAGCCTCTGGCTGGACGAACCGCCGGGACCGCTGGACGAGGCCATGGCGCTGTACATGGGGGAAGGCTGGCACGGCAGCGAGGAGGCCGTGGCGGCGTTCGAAGAAGCGCGCCGCGCTGATCCGGACAACGTGAGGCTGCACTGGTTCCTCGGCCTCTCTCTGTATGATATAGAGCGGTATTCGGAGGCGCTGACCGTCTTCGAGCGCCTGGTCCAGCTCACGGCGGGCGATGCCGGCGAGTTACTGTGGCACGATTGGGGTCGGATCTGGCTGGGGCACGTCTATGACGTCACGGGCGATCGGGCACGTGCGCTGGCCAGCTATCAGAGCGTGCTCGACGCGGAACACTCCAGCGGACCGCTGCAGATGGGCCAGTACAACATCGGCCCGGTGACCGCTAAAAAATGGGCGGCGGAGCGGATAGGCACGCCGTTCGCTCGAAGGAACTAGACGGGGCCGGGCGAGACGCCTTGGTCCGCCGGCAATCTACTCGGACGTCAGCGCCGTAACCGGGTCGACCTTCGTGACGCGGCGGGCCGGGACGAAGCTGGCCAGCAGGCCGGTAAACGCCAGAGCGAGAACGACGAGACCGAAGACCGCCGGATCGCGGGGGTCGGCTCGGTAGAGGAGTACGGCCAGCGGGCCGGCCGCGAGCGCTGCGATTCCTATCCCCAGCACGATGCCAACGCCCATCTGGACCGCCCCTCTCCGCATGACGAGGCGCACGAGGCTCGGGGCATCTGCCCCCAGAGCCATCCGAATGCCCATCTCCTGAGTGCGCCGGTTGACGGCGAACGACATCACGCCGTACAGCCCGATCGTAGCCATCAGCAGAGCGACGAAGCCGAGCACCATGAACACGCTGCCGAAGATCCAGAAGAACCAGGTCTCCTTGGCGATCACGTCCGTCATCGACAGCACTTCGTAGATGGGGAGATTACGATCGAGCGATTCCACCGTCGCCCGCACCTCGGATGTGATCGCCAGTGGCGCGCCGCGCGTGCGAATCGCGATCCGAACGGATGTGCCGATAGGGCTCTGGGTGATGGGGATGTAGTAGCCGGCCGGACTGCCCTCGAAGTTGTCGATGCCTTCCATCTTCATGTCGGGCACGACCCCGACCACCGTCATCCACTCCGAGGGCCCGTCGGCCAAAACCATGCCGAGGCGCCGGCCCAGCGCGTCGCCGTCCGGGAAGAAGGTGCGGACGAACGTCTCGTTCACCACGGCCACCGGTGAACTGTCGCGGCGATCCATGGCGCTGAACGCTCTACCCTGCAATACCGAAGCCTCGAAGGTCTCGAAGTAACCAGGTGTGACTATCCCCTCACGGGCGAACGGGTAGTCTTCCTCGGTGGCGTACGAGGTTCCCTCTATCTGAATTACGCGTGTTCCGTTGCCGGCCGCCGGTAGCCCGTCCGAGAGGGTTGCCGCCTCCACACCGGGTATCGCCCGTACCTTCGGCAGCAGTTCCTCGTAGAAGCGGATACGGCTCTCCGCATCCGGATAGTCTTCCTCGAGCAGCACCAGGCGCGCCGTGAAGACGTTCTCGGTCGTGAACGGGAGGTCCTGGCCCTTGAGCTCCACGATGCTCTTGATCATCAGGCCGGCGAGGATCAGCAGCCCGCAGGAGAGCGCGATCTCGGTGACAACGAGCCCACCGCTCAGTTTGCCGATACGGAGACTCGAAGAGCCCCGGGCCTCGTCCTTCAGCGCCTCGTTGATGTTCAGTCTGCTCGCCCGCATCGCCGGCACCAGTCCGGAGATCAGGCAGGAGAGCAGGACCGTACCGATCACGAAGAGCACGACGCGGTAGTCGAAGCCGAAGGTGATCCAGAACGGTGGAGGTTCGATGTTGGTGACGCTGTCGAACCAGGTGATTCCGCCATGACCTATTGCGACACCCAGGGCACCGCCGATGACCGAGAGGATGAACACCTCGGTCATCAGTTGGGCGACGATTCGGTGGCGGCTGGCGCCGAGCGCGTTGCGTACCGCCACTTCCCGCGTGCGGATGGAGGCACGCGCCAGCAACAGGTTGGCCACGTTGGCGCAGGCGATAAGCAAGACGCCGAGTGCCGCGGCCAGCATCGTATAGATCATGCCGGCGAACTCTGGGCCGACCACGAGCTGCGAGAACGACATGGCTGTCGCGCTGACGCCCTCGTTGGTCTCGGGGTACTCGCGCTCGAGTCGGAGGGCGATAGTGGCGAGCTCGGCGCGAGCCTGGTCGAGTGAGGCCCCGTCCCTCAGCCGGCCCATGGCGTAGAGCGTCATGCCTTCGCCGCGCGCCGTCGCGTTGGGATCGAGTTCCAGCGGAATCCAGAGCTGCTCTCTGTCGGGAAAGGCGAAGCCCTGGGGCGCCACGCCGACGATCGTCCGTATCTGGCCGTTGGCGCGAACCGTGGCGCCTATCGCCGCCGGCGAGCCGCCGAAGTGGTTCTGCCAGACGTCATGGCCGATGATGATCACCGGCTCCGCTCCCGGCCGGTCGTCGCCCGCCTGGAAGCCGCGTCCCAGGATCGGCCGAACCTGGATGACGTCGAATAGATTGGCTGTGGCGATCGTCGCGGTGTGGCGCTCGGGCCGCCCCTCGCTACCCGCCAGGTTGACCGTCCGAATATTGAATCCCGCCAGTTCGTAGAACGTCGTCTGTTGCTCGCGCCACTCCACAAAATCGTGAACGCCGACTGTGCCCAGCCGAATGTCACGGGCCGGATCGGCCGTACCGACGATCATTACACGGTCCCCGTCGGGGAACGGCAGCCCCTTGTACATGGCGCCGTTGATCATGCTGAACACCATGGTCGTGAGGCCGATGCCGACGCCGAGAGTGAGAATGACGATCAGCGAAATTCCCGGGTGCTTGAGCAGCATCCGGACGGCGAAGGCGAGATCTCTTCGTAGTTGGTCCATGGTCCCGTTGAGGTAAGTCCGTGCGTCACGCCCCGCCGGTTCAACGTCACGACAGCCGACCGACGGGTGCCACACCTCACTACGGCGCTCTCTGCAACCGGGTTTCCAGTGAAGTTGCCGGCGAGTGACCGTCCGCCGGGCGCTGACCGTCGGCTATTCGGTCGTCAGCGCCGTCACCGGGTCGAGTCGAGTCACTCGACGGGCCGGGATGAAGCTTGCCAGGGTACCTGCCAGGGCCAGCGCCAGAGCGACCAGACCGAACACCGCCGGGTCGCGGGGGTCGACCTCGTAGAGCATGAACTGCACCGGTGTGATCGCCAGCGCGGCTATGCCGATTCCCAGCACTATGCCGATCGCCAGCTGTGCCGCACCTCGCTTCATGACGAGGCGTACCAGTTTCGGGGCATCGGCACCCAGCGCCATCCGAATGCCCATCTCTTGCGTGCGTCGGCTAACCGTGAACGACATCACGCCGTAGAGGCCGACGGTAGCGAGCAGCAGACCCACAACGCCCATGATCATGAAGATGGTACTGAAGGTCCAGTGGACCCACGTCTCCCTGGCGATCACGCCGTTCATCGACATGACGTCGAAAATGGGGAGGTTCCGATCGAACGACTCTACGGTCGTCCGAACCTCGGGCGTGATCGCGAGCGGCGCGCCGCTGGTACGGATCGCGATGCTGACGCGTGTTCCCACGCCGCTCTGGGCGACGGGGATGTAGAAGCCGGCCGGCCGGCCCTCCAAATTGGCGATCCCTTCCATGAGCATGTCGGGCACGACGCCGACCACGGTCAGCCAGCTCGCCGTAGTGTCACGGCGGCCCATGCGAATCCGGCGGCCCAGCGGATCACCCTCGGGGAAGAAACTCCCCACGAACGATTCGTTCACTATCGCGACCGGCAGGGTCCCGTCTCGGTCGGCCACGCCGAAAGCCCGCCCCTGTAGCACCGGGGTCTGAAACGTTTCGAAGTATCCGGGTGTCACGATCCCTTCGCGGGCGGTTGGGAAGTCCTCGTCGCTGGCGTAGGATACGCCTTCCACCTCGAAGACTCTGGGCCCGTTACCGGAGGCCGGGAGTCCATCCGATAGCGCCGCCGCCTGCACACCGGGGACCGCCGCCAGCCTCGGCAGCAGTTCGGCATAGAACTGAAGCCGACTGGCCGTGTCGGGGTATTCCGGCGCCGGCAGCTGGAGCCGCGCGGTGAATATGTTGTCGGTGGCGAAGGGAAGATCTTTTGTCCGAATCTGCGTGACGCTCTTGATCATCAGTCCCGCGACGATCAGCAGGGCGCACGACAACGTCACCTCGGCGATGATGAGCCCGGCGCTGAGCTTGCCCAAGCGGAAGCTGGATGATCCGCGTGCCTCGTCCTTGAGCGCCTCGCTCACGTTGCCGCCCGTGGCGCGCAGGGCGGGCACCAAACCCGAGACGACGGCGGCGAGCACCGTTATCGCGACGACGAACAGCACGACCCTCAGGTCCGGTTCGAACGTCACCCAAAACGGCGGCGGCTCACCGCCGACGAGTCGCTCGTACCAGATGACCCCCTGGTTCCCAAGGAAGAACCCGAGCGTGCCGCCGATCGCCGAGAGCAGTAGCACTTCGGTCATCAGCTGCGCGACGACCCGCCTCCGACTCGCCCCGAGCGCCGCTCTGACCGCTACCTCACGGGTGCGGACGGAAGCCCGGGCCAGTAAGAGGTTCCCCACGTTGAAGCAAGCGACCAGCAGGACGCCGAGAACCGCGCCGAGCATCGTGTAAATCAGCGCGAATACCTGACCGCCGATCAACATCTCGGTGAACGACCTCACAGTCGCGCCGATGCCCTCGTTGCTCTCCGGGTACTCGCGTTCGAGTCGTCTGGCGATCGTGGCGAACTCCGCCTTCGCCTCGTCCATCGAGACGCCGTCCCTCAGCCTGCCGATCACGGTTAACGGGCGCTCCTCCCGCGCGCTCGCGCTCGGAACCAGGCTCAGCGGGGTCCAGAGACGTTCCCGGTCGGGGAAGGCGAAGCCCTCCGGCGCCACGCCGACGATGGTCATCGTCAATCCGTTGGCTCGCACGGTTGTGCCGAGGACATCGGGCGAGCCGCCGAACCGGTCCTGCCAAACCTCGTAGCCGATGACGATCACCGGCTCGGCGCCCGGTAGGTCTTCTCCCTCCCGGAAGGCTCGCCCGAGTACGGGCCGGACCCTCAGGAGATCGAACATATTGGCGGTGACGTAAGCCCCGGCGAACCGCTCGGGGCGACCCTCGGTGCCGGCGAGGTTGATGGTGCGGAAGGTGAGCGCGCCAAGTTCCTTGTGCGTCGTCTGCTGCTCGCGCCAGTCGGCGAAGTCCGGAACGCTGACCCCCGAGAACTGAATGTTGCGCGAGGGGGCCGTGCTTCCGAGGACAACCACTCGCTCCCCTTCAGGGAAGGGCAGTCCTTTATACAGAGCGCCGTTCACCCAGCAGAAAACCGTCGTGGTGAGCCCAATGCCCAGGCTGAGTGTCAGGACGATTATCAACGAGAGCCCGGGATGCTTGAGCAGCATCCGCACGGCGAAGGCGAGGTCTCTTCGCAGCTGTTCCATCGTTTTGAATGGTCCGAGTTGGCGTGGCCGGGGCTATTCGGCTGCCACGCTTACACTACGGGTG
>JBDHKT010000077.1:0-7167 GCA_039586255.1 Gemmatimonadota bacterium
CGTCGTGATAGTCCGGCGGGTGATCGAACGTGATGTAGTTCTTGATCAGGCTCCCGACACCGGACCACGCATGGGTGCGCATCGGTCGCGTGTTGATCAGCGCCGTGCTCCTCTGGAAGACATCGTTCTGCAACACACCGCGGTCCGACATCGCGATGTTCTCTTCCGAGACGCCCGCCCCCAGCAGGCCGCGCCGGATCGCCCCCTCCAATTCCGGCGGTGTCGGCAGGTAGCTCCACACGTTGGTCTTGATGCCAACGACGTCGTCGGGTCGAATCATCTGCGCCCAACAGTCCGACGGCGTCTCCAACCCGAATAGCGCCACCAGCGCCTCATCCAGCATCGCCTGAATCAGTTCGGCGTCGTAGTCGTTGAGGCCGCCGACGACGTCCTCGTTACGGATCAGCACCACCCTCGAGTTTCCAGCCTGTGCGACATTGCCGAAGACGGGCTTCGGTAGACCTGCCGCCATACCCAGCAGTGCGCCGCCTACGCCCTTCATGAAATCCCGTCGGCTGACTCCTGTCTTCTTCTTGGCCATGGCCCTGATCCTCAGTCTGGTGACTGCGTGAGTCCGTTCAGCGTCGCTTGCAGAAGATCGTTTGCCGCGGCCTCTGAGACCGCATCGAGCACCACGACCACGAAGCGATCGCGGCGTCCGTATGACACGAAGGCGCCGTTTTCCGTCTCGACCGGTTGTGATTCGCCCGCTTCCGGCAGGTAACCCTGCCTGAACGAGGACACCGCCCCCGCGGCGTCGCTCTCGTTCGCGTACCTCACCAGCAGCAGGTACGTCGAGCCCGGCGCGTAGCGTGCCAGCACAGCGTCGGTCTCGTCGCTCAACTCCAGGATGTTCTCTCGAGCCAGGTAGTAGTGGTAGTTCAGCGACTGATGGAGATGGAAGAACCGCTCGTTGAAAGCGACCAACCCCGCGCTGGGCAGCATGGCCAGCAGGTCGGGCGGATCCGACGCGAGTGGCAGGCGTCCCGAGATCGCCCGCGCGATGTCTGGCAGGGCACGATCCGAATCGGCGGTGCGCTCCTCGGAGGCGACACACACGTAGTAGCGGTCCTGCCAGAAGCAGAGCACGCGACCCTTCTGCTCGTAACCGCCACCGATACCCGTCTCCTCTTGCTCTCTGGCGTAGCTGAACACGCCGTAGGCATCGGCCGGGTCCCCCATGTCGAACAGTTCCACCGTGATGTCCGGGCCCTGCGAACCGGTGTAGATGACCACGAGGACCTGATCGAATGCGTAGGAGCGATAGACTTCGCCGGCGCCGTTGATGTAGTCGAAGATCGTCTCGCGGTTGTAGGAATCCGCGGAAACACCGCGCGTCCAGCTATCGATCTGTTCGGGAAGCAGGTCGATCACGGCCGTCTTATCCGGTTCCCGATCCCCGCAACCATGCAGGAACGCGCTGGACAGCACCAACGCTGCCAGCACCGGAGCCGATCTCCTCACGGGAAGGAACATCTCAGTTGAGTCCGCCATCGGGTATCGAGGCGAAGGTAGCTCCGCGACAAAAGGCGAGTCAAGCGAGAATTGCGATGGCCTACACCGAACCGTTCTCGCCCGTCGAGCGTCCAACGAACAGGAACCGAGTTGACATCTGAAAGCCAATACGATACGCCTCATCTGAAAGGCGGGGCTGCATGAACACGTCCGACAGGAAACATCCGTGGCTAGTACTTCTGGTTAGCGTAGCGGTATGCCTGGCGTGCAATGATATCGCCGGAGATGATTCCCCTGATGACCCCGAGCGATCATGGCTCGAGACCCACGCGGTCCCCATCAACAACGCAGATCCCGACGTCGGTGAGCCCAACCTGTCGGTACTGGGTGGGACCATCGGGGATGCGCGGATCGTCGGTATGGGAGAGGCGACACACGGGACCACGGAGTTCTGGAAGATCCGGCAGAAGATATCGAGATACCTGGTGGAGGAGATGGGATTCACCGCCATCCTTCACGAAGCGCCATTCCCGAACTCACTCTATATCGACGACTACGTAACAGAAGGGGTAGGTACGGCCCTGGAAGCACACCAGAAGATGGGGTATTGGCGTTACCAGGAAATGCAGGACCTGATCGCATGGATGCGGGAGTACAACATTCAGCGTGGCGCGGAGGAACCGGCGCTTCACTATTTGGGCTACGATTGCGCGTTCAGGAGCTGGACGGAATCGATCAACCTCATCGCCGGATATCTGGAGCTTGTAGATCCGGGTGCCGTCGACGAGATAACGACCAGACTGAACAACTACACGCTGGAGGACGCCCAGTACGTGTACGACTTCTTGGCAGCCAACGCCGTTGAATACACCGCCCAGAGCAGTGCTGAGGAATACGAGCTGATTCTGAGGATCGCGGAGAACCTGGGACTCAGTTGGCAGGTGTGGTACAACCTCGAGCACGATTTGCCGGAGATGGACGTAAGGGAAGGATTCAACATCGGTAATGTCAACTGGATCATCGAGAACCTGCTCGATGGTGGAAAGGTCATTATTTGGGCACATAACGCTCACGTTGGAAACGTCTATCGGGAGGACCAAGGGACGCAGGCGCAGATGCTGGGCTCGAGACTGAAAGAGCAGTACGGCGAAGACTACTACATCATTGGCACGGAGTTCTACGGCGGGAGATTCCTGGCCTGGGACCGATGCGAAGGCAATCCATTTGCCTTTACCGAGCACCGGGCCGCACGGCCCCGTGAGGACGCCTACGCCTACCATTTCCATCAGGCGGGCATCCCGCTGTTTTACCTCGATCTCAGCCGGGTCGACTATTCACTCGAAGAAACGAGCTGGCTGCTGGGGCCGATGAACATACGCATCATAGGGGCGTCGTATTGCACTGCAGACGATGCGGAGTACTACTACTCGACGTCGCTGCCCGTTCACTATGACGGCATCGTGCATTTCGAGGTCACCAACCCAACCACAAGCATCACTTTCTGAGTATCAAGCCCGTCCGTAACCTCACCCAGGGGTCTGTTGCCCCTCCGACGGCATTGCACCATGATGGGTACCGCCTCGGCACTTCCAATCATCACAGCCGCAACAGGAAAAAGGGCGATCATGGACCGCAGGAGCTTCGTCAAGCACACTGGTGTTGTTCTGGCCGCCGCTTCCTCGGTGGGAAGCCTGACGGCCTGTTCGGCGACGTCCCAACCGCTCGCCGGGGCCGCGGGGATCGGGATGTGTGACTGGAACCTGGGGCCGATGTGTGACCCCGAGCAGATTCCGAAGGCGGTCGAGGCCCATCTGGAGGGGATCCAGGTCAGTCTGGGACTAACCCCGGACGAGATCGTCCTGAGGGATCCCCGCGTCCGGGCGCGCTATATAGAGCTCGGCCGGCAGCATGGGGTCACGTTTCACTCCATCGCCCTCGGGCTGCTCAACGGGAACCCGCTTGCGGACCAGCCCCGAGCCGCCGTCTGGCTGGTCGACGCCATCGAGACCGCCGTCGCGCTCGGTGCGGGCAACGTGCTGATGGCCTTTTTCGGGAACGGCGATCTGCGTTTCAGGGGTGAGGGCGGCGGATTCGTCAACGAGTCCGAGGAGGGTCCAGCGTCATACCGGCTGGACGAGGCTAAGGTCACCAGCGTGGTCGAAACCCTGGAGCAGGTCGTGCCGCGGGCCCGGGATGCCGGCGTGGTGCTGGGGCTGGAGAACACTATCTCGGCGCGTCAGAACCTGGAGATCATCGAGCGGGTCGGTTCGGAATGGCTGCAGGTCTACTACGACGTGGGCAACTCCACCGGCAACGGTTACGACGTGCCCGGCGAGCTGCGGATGCTGGGGGTTGACCAGATCTGCGAGGTCCACCTGAAGGACTGGAGCACGCCGCTGCTGGGCAGCGAAGAGGGCATGGTGGATATGCCGGCCGCCGCGGCGGCCCTGCACGACATCGGCTTCGATAAGTGGCTGGTGCTGGAGACCGAAGGCCGTGACGATCGCTTCCTGGAGGACACGCGCCGTAACGTGGCCTGGGCGCGGCAGACATTCCAGATGGCGTGAGACTCTCCTTGCGTTGGCCGGGTCGGATCCGCAAGACATTCGGTGCGGCGGTCGCCCCGTTGGGTCGGCTTCTGCGCCGGCCCTTCGTCTGGGGTGTCGGGGCGGGGATCGTGCTCGTGCTGCTGATCCGCGGCGGCAACACCGTCACCTCCACGGACAGCTTCTGTGAGTCGTGCCACACCCATCCCCAGGCCACATCCTCCTGGATCCAGTCGACCCATTACGCGACGAAGAGCGGCACGGTGGTGCACTGTGTGGAGTGCCATCTGCCTACCGGGGGGGTGGCGTACGCGGTCCAAAAGACGAGGCTCGGGATCCGCGACGCCTTCGGTGCGATCGTCAAGGACAGAGAGTCGTTCGACTGGGAGGAGCGTTCGCAGCTCGAGCACGCGCGCACCTACACCTTCCGTGAATCATGCCTGGAGTGCCATCCGAACCTCTTCCCGGTCGAGCTCACCGACAAGGGCGAGGAAGCGCACCTCCACTATGAACGGCGCTCCGATGAACTGCGCTGCCTCAACTGCCACCTGCACGTGGGCCATTACGATCCCGAGGCATCGGAAGAGATCGACTTCGGTCTCGTCGAGATCGTGGAGGCGGAGGTCTTCGACGCCCCGGCGACAGTCGAGGGTTTCGTCGACTACACCGAGTTCATCCCGGGCACGACCGTGTCCTTCGAGATGGTGGCGATCCCCGGCGGCACCTTCGAGATGGGCAGCCCCGAGTCGGAAGCCTACCGCGGTGATGACGAAGGCCCCGCGCACACGGTCACCGTCAGCCCCTTCTGGCTGGGGCGGCTCGAGGTCACGTGGGACGAGTTCGAAGCCTGGTACCGCGCCACCAAGGCGGAAGGCCGCACCGATACGCGCCTCACGCAACTGGGCGGTCCGGCCGGCGTCGATGCCATCACCGGTGCCACCCCACCCTACGTGCCGCCCGATCAGGGCTGGGGGAAAGGCGACCGCCCGGCGATCACCATGACCCATCATGCGGCCCAGGAGTACCTTCGCTGGCTCTCGATGGTGACCGGCAAAAGCTACCGGCTACCGACCGAGGCCGAATGGGAGTACGCCGCCCGGGCCGGATCCCAGTCCCCCTACTTCTTCGAGGGGACCCCGAAACAGTACACAGAGCGCCGCTTCTGGAACCGGCTCCTCGGTACCGACACAGAGGTGCTCGATAGCTTTGTGATCCACGCAGGCAACAGCGGCGGCCGCACCCAGCCGCCTTCAGGGGTAGCGCCCAACCGCTTCGGGCTGGTCAACATGCTCGGTAACGTCCGTGAGTTCTGCCTCGACTGGTACGGGCTCGACGCCTACCGCGAGCGCTCCTCGGGGACGGCGATCGTCGACCCTCGTGGGCCGGCGACGGGGACCGAGCACGTGGTGCGGGGCGGGTCGTTCCGCAACGACCCCGCCGACCTGCGGTCGGCCGCCCGCGACCGTACGCGCAGCGAGGCGTGTCGCATAACCGACCCGCAGGCCCCGAAGAGCATCTGGTGGTATTCCGATTGTATAGACGTGGGATTTCGTGTAGTGCGCGAGACGACGCGAGAAGGAGACCTACGATGACAGAGAAGAAGGATGGACCCAGCCGACGCGAGTTCATCGAGACCGTCGGACTGATCGGCGCAGCAGGGGCGATGGGAGCGATGGTCGCCGGCTGCGAAGGCGTCGGAGAGGGTTACGCCGACTACCCGTGGCCACCCCTCCTCGATGAGGCTCCCGACGGGCCCGTGCTTAAGGCGGGACTCATCGGCTGCGGCGGTCGCGGAACTGGCGCCGCTCGGGACTTCCTGAGCGCCGGGCCCAACCTGGAGATCGTCGCCCTGGCCGACTGCTTCGGCGACCGGGTGGACAGCTGCCGGGAGACTCTGCGGGAGGAGGAGGGTGTGGAGGTGCCGGACGAATTCTGCTTCAGCGGCTTCGATGCGTACCAGCAGTTGCTCGAGACCGAGGTGGACATTGTCCTGATGGCCACGCCACCCTATTTCCGCCCCGAACACTTCGAAGCCTGCGTAGATGCCCGCAAGCACGTCTTCATGGAGAAACCGGTCGCGGTCGACCCCGTCGGGGCGCGCTCGGTCATGGCATCCGCCCGCACGGCCGATGGGCTCGGCTTGTCCGTTGTCACCGGCACCCAGCGGCGCCACCAGGCCGACTACCTCGAGACCTTCCGGAGAGTAACGCGCGGCGCCATTGGCGACGTCGTTGGCGGCTGTTGTTATTGGAACGGCCGGGTCCCGTGGTGGCGCGACCGCCAATCGGGCTGGACCGACATGGAGTACATGGTGCGCGATTGGGTGAACTGGACCTGGCTCTCGGGAGATCACATAGTCGAGCAGCACGTACACAACCTGGACACGATCAGCTGGTTCCTCGGCGACGCCCATCCTGAGAAAGCGGTCGGATTCGGCGGCCGCTGGCGGCGTCCCAGCGGCGACCAGTATGACCACTTCAGCATCGACTTCACCTTCGAGAACGATGTGCACGTCCACAGCATGTGCAGGCAGATCGCCGGCTGTGCCAACAACGTTTCAGAATTCGTACGCGGCACCAAGGGCTACTCCAACTGCGTCGATGGGATCTGGCGGACCGACGGTACGCAGTCCTGGGAGTACCCCTACGAGTTGGACGAGGAAGGAGAGAAGGTCCGACCGCGGCCCTATCGGCAGGAGCACGTCGATCTCGTGACCGCGATCCGAACCAACTCGCCGGTCAACGAGGCGAACCGGACCGCGGTCTCCACCCTGACCGCGATCATGGGCCGCATCTCGTGCTACACTGGGCAGGAGGTTACCTGGGACGAGATGATGGAGTCCGGCCTCAAGCTGGGGCCCGACCGTGTGGCGCTTGGCCCCTCCGACCTGGTGCCGGCCGTGGTCCCGGTTCCGGGAACGGAGTGAAACGGTGGCCGGTAGACGGTAGCCGGTAGCCGATGATCAATGGTCACCGGCCACCGGCCACCGGCCACCGGCTACCGATTAAGCAGGGTCGGAGCACGTGGAGGTTCTCTATGGAAGTCATCATTCAGAAAGACTACGAGCAGATGAGCAAGGTCGCGGCCGAGGTCGTTGTGGAGGTGTTGAACGCCAAGCCGAACGCGGTGCTCGGCATGGCTACCGGATCTACCCCCCTCGGCCTCT
>JBDHKT010000078.1:0-7683 GCA_039586255.1 Gemmatimonadota bacterium
CTCGGTTCCCGCCAAGCCGCCACCCACAACGACGATCTCAGACACTGGCCAGGCCCGGCCTCAACTCTCAGTCCGAGCTCGAACCGACCGCGCCCTCCGTGACCGACTCGTGGCCGCAGACGGCGCACCTAAGGAAGTCGCCCTTGCGCTTCGATGTCTTCTGAAGCGCGACTTGCGCACCGCACTGGGCGCAATCGGAGGCTACCGGTGTGTCCCAGCTGGACCAATCGCATTCCGGGTAACGTGTGCACCCGTGGAAGACGCGTCCTCGACGGGTACGCCGCTTGACGACATCACCTTCTTTGCAGGTCGGGCAGTCCAGTCCCAGGCTGATCGCCTGCGTGTGCTTGCACTTGGGGTACGCGGTGCAGGCGAGGAACTCGCCGTACCGACCGGTCTTCACCGCCAGCGGACTGCCACAATCCGGACACTTCGCATCAGCAGCGGCGTCGTTGTGCTTGCCGTCCACCGCGCGCGTGAACCGACACTCGGGGTACTCGGAGCAGGCGACGAAGGGTCCGAAGCGCCCACTCTTCAACGCCAGATCGCCGCCACACTGAGGACACTTCTCGTCCCCGAGGTCGACGTCGGGTAACCCATCAATGGGCTTGGTATTCCTGCAATCCGGATAGGTCGAGCAGCCGAGGAACCGACCGTAGCGATTCCATTTCACGACCATCGGCGCGTTGCAGAGATCGCAGACCGCGCCCTCCGCCTGGACGATCTCCTTGATGATCTCCTCGCTCCTGGCTTCCCCTTCCTCGAGCCGCTGGCTGAAGCGCTCGTAGAACCGCTCCAGCACCTGGTGCCACTCCAGCTCGCCTTCCTCGATGCGGTCGAGGTTCGCCTCCAGGTTGCTCGTGAAGTCGACATCGAAGGTTTCGGGGAATACACGGATCAGCACCTGGACTACCGTTTCGCCCAGCGCCGTCGGCGCGAAGCGGCGGTTCTCGAGCTCGACGTACGTGCGCTCGACCAGAGTGGAGAGGATCTGGGCATAGGTCGACGGCCGGCCGATGCCCAGTTTCTCCAGCTCCTTGACCAAGTTCGCCTCGCTGAAGCGGGCGGGCGGCTCGGTAAAGTGCTGGGTCTTGCCCAGCTCGACCAGTTCGATGACCTCTCCCTCGACCAGCTCGGGCAGGCCCTCGAGGTCGTCGAGGTGCCGGCCCTCTTCTTTCTCGTACACGCCCTTGTAGAGTCGAGTGAAGCCGTCGAACTTGAGCACCGATCCTGTGACCCGGAACAGGTAGTCGCGCCGATCGCTGCCCGTGAGATCGAAATCGACGGTGGTGGTATCGTACACCGCCGGTGCCATCTGCGAGGCGACGAAGCGCTGCCAGATCAGGCTGTATAGCTTGAGTTGGTACGAATCGAGGTCGCCCTTGAGCGACCCGGGTGTTCGCCGGACCGAGGTGGGTCGGATCGCCTCGTGCGCTTCCTGTGCACCCTTCTGCTGCTTGCCGGTGTAGAGGCGCGGCGACTTGGGGATGTAGCTACCCCCGAACTCGTTCTCGATGTAGGCGCGGGCCGAGTGCGCCGCCGACGCCGCGATGCGCGTCGAGTCCGTCCGCATGTAGGTGATGAGACCGATGGCTTCGCCACCCGCCTCGACGCCCTCATATAACTGCTGGGCGATACGCATGGTGCGCTTGGCCGAGAAGCGCAATCGCTTCGCCGCTTCCTGCTGCAACGTCGAGGTGGTGAACGGGGCCGCCGGGTTCTTCCTTCGCTCTTTGCGGCGGACCTTCGTTATCCGGAAGGGAACGTCCTTGACCGCTTCGAGCACCGCAGCCGCAGCTGCCTGATTGGGCAGATCGGGCTTACCCTTGTCGAGGTGGTGGAGCTTGGCGGTGAAGCGTTGGTCGTTTTTCTGGAGCAGCGCTTCGACCGTCCAATACTCCCGGGGCTCGAATCCGCGGATCGCCTCCTCACGCTCCCAGATCAATCGCAGGGCAACGGTTTGGACGCGGCCGGCCGATAGTCCGGGGCGTATCGGTTTCCAGAGGAAGGGACTGGCCTTGTAGCCGACCAACCGGTCGAGGATACGACGGGCCTGCTGGGCGTCGACCTTGCGGAAATCGATCTCGGTCAGGTTCTCGAGGCCCTGCGCCACGCCGTCCGGTGTAATTTCCTCGAACAGCACGCGCTTGAAGCGTCGGCCGTTCTTCGACCGGTAGCCGAGCTGCTCGGCGACGTGGTAGGCGATCGCCTCGCCCTCGCGATCCGGGTCGGTCCCCAGCAGCACGACGTCAGCGGTTTTGGCCGCCTGCTTGAGCTCCTTGATGACCTTCCCTTTTCCGCGAATGGTTTCGTAGTCGGGCTCGAAGCCGTTTTCGACATCGACGCCCAGATCACGCTTAGGGAGATCGCGGATGTGTCCAACCGACGCCTTGACGACGTAGGAGTCGTCGAGATAGCGGCCGAGCGTGCGTGCCTTGGCCGGCGACTCGACGACGAGCAACCTTGACTCGCCGCCGCCTGTCTTGGCCTTCTTGGCTCGCTTGCCCGTCCCCTTCTTCTTGCTCTCAGCCATATCCTCAGTCCATCCCGTCCACCGCATACCCCGAACCCGGCCCAGTGGTTTCCATGGGCCTCCGGCGCTGAGGATGGCTAGCAAGAATCAACGGCTTGTCAACAGGAAGCCTCATTCCCGCCCTTCAACCCCATCAGGCTGCAGCAGGTCGACTATCTGGTCGGCAACATCCTCGACCGGCCGGTCGTCCGTGTCGATCGCTACGTCCGCCTGCCGGTAGAGGGGCTCCCGGGCGGCCAACAGTTCCTGGATGGCCCCCCGTGGGTCGTCAACGGCGAGGAGCGGCCGCTCCTCGAGCCCGAGCCGGGATTGGCGGCCGTAGACCGTGTCGGGCCGAACTCGCAGCCAGACGAACAGGCTGGAAGGCCGCAGGCGCTCGACCAGGCCGTGCTGCGTCACCCAGCCGCCGCCCGGCACGAGCACCACGCTCTTGCGGGCTTCCATCTGCGCGGTGAGCTCTGCCTCCAGCTGGCGGAAATGGCTCTCGCCGTTCTCGCGGAAGATATCGGCGATGCACCGTTTCTCGCGGCGCTCGATCGTCTCGTCGAAGTCGATGAGCTCCCAGCCGAGCCGATCGGCCAGGAGCCGCCCGACTGCAGATTTGCCGGAGCACATGAAGCCGATGAGGACGATCCGCTCAATCACGGCGCCGCGCCAGCCGCTCGAGGTAGGCGTCGTAGTTCCTTCGCATCTCTGCCAGCGAGTCGCCGCCGAACTTCTCTCGAAGCGCGTCGGCCAGGACGATCGCTACCATCGCCTCTCCGACCACGCCGGCCGCCGGGACGGCGGTCACATCGCTGCGCTCCCGGACAGCTGCCGCTGCCTCTCCGGTATCGAGGTCGACGCTCCCCAAGGGCCGCATCAGCGTGGAGAGTGGCTTCATCGCCACGCGCAGCGTCAGCGGTTCTCCGTTAGTCGTCCCGCCTTCTAGGCCGCCGGCGCGGTTCGAACGACGCCGGAATCCTCCGCTCCGCCTGCTCTCGGGCGCCGCCTCGATCTCGTCATGCACCTGAGAGCCGCGCAGCCGGCTCGCCTCGAAGCCGAGACCGATCTCGACGCCTTTCATCGCCTGGATCGACATGAGGGCGCCGGCCAGCCTGGCGTCGAGCCGACGCTCCGCCGATACGTGGCTCCCGAGCCCGACCGGTAGCCCGCGCGCCATGACCTCGAAGACACCACCCACAGTGTCCCCCGCAGCAGCCGCCTCATCTATCGCCTCGATCATGCGTGCTTCAGCTTCCCCGTCCAGGCAGCGTACCGGCGACGTGTCGGCTGCCGCGTTGATGTCGTCTGGATAGTCATCGGGCTCGAGTCGACTCGCCTCGACGCCGGCGAGCGATACCACGTGGCTGGCCACGGTGATCCCGAACTCGTCCAGTAGCCGCTTGGCCACCGCGCCGACGGCCACCCGCGCGGCCGTCTCGCGTGCGCTGGACCGCTCGAGTATGTCGCGTGCGTCGTGTCGATCGTACTTGAGGAGGCCGACAAGATCGGCGTGACCCGGCCGCGGAAGTCTGACGCGTCGCAGATCGACGTCCCCAGCATCCGGCTGCGGCTCCACCGACATAGCCAGCCGCCAATTCTCCCAATCGCGATTGGGTATCAGCAGCGCGATTGGCGAGCCGAGCGCTTCCCCCAGCCGCACGCCGGAGATGATCTCAGCCGCATCCTGCTCGATCTTCATCCGGCCGCCGCGGCCGTGCCCTCGCTGCCGCCGCGCCAACTCGAGGCGAATCGTCTCGGCATCCAGCGGCGTTCCGGCAGGAAGGCCCTCGACGATGGCGACCAGACCCCGGCCGTGCGATTCACCCGCAGTCACGAACTTGAAGTGTTCCAGCATCCAACCTCCCGAACAAGGGAAAGCCGCCTGGCCACCCCCGGGCCAGCGACGTCGGCGTCGGCCGCGTCTGGTGGCCCAGGCTGGTCGGGCGGCTTAGCTGCCCGGTTGTCGGGTCCGCGCTATCGGGCGGCCCTAGAACGGAATAATATCGGTGTCCTTGACCGGTATGACCACCACACCGTTTTCCGTGATGCCGTACAGCTTCAGGATGACCCCCGGCGGATCGGGAGGCAACCTCCGGCTGATCCGCAGCGGCCCGAGGATCGGATCGCGAATGATAAGAGCTCCACGGGGCACCTCGTAGTGGAAGGCGTCGACTATCTCGATTCGCGCATCGCCGGAGCCCAGGAACGTGAGACGCCGTGAAGGATCGTCTCCGGCAGGCGGAGACGCGGTGATGTCGTTGTCGGGATGCAGTGAGGCACCCGCGCCTACCGGATTGATCCTGTCGTTCGAACCGAGCATCCTCAGCACGTTTACTCCGCTCGGGTCCGCGCCGAAGAAGAAGGCCATGGTGCCCCTCACCACACCGACACTGCCGTCACGGTTCAACGCGAGGCCGAACACCTTCTCCTCGGCGTTCCCTGTGAGGTCGTCGACCATCCGGCCGTTGGTGAGCGACCCGTCCACCGAGCGATAGAGAAACACACGGCCAGCCCGACCGGGCGTGTCCCCTTCACCTAAGGCGATAAACTGTCGGTCGCCGCTTGCCGCCACGAGGGTCGTGTCGGTGAGCCCGATACTTCCGATGTCCAGGTTCGAGAAGATCTCCACGTCCCAGTTCTCTGCCGCGATCTTGGCCGCGACCTGAATCGTGGCATCCTCCAGCGAGTCGTTGGCGATGATGCAGGAACGGTTGGCGAAATTGCCTCGCGTGTGATCGCAGACGACGAACTGCCGGGCGCCGTTGATGGCGAACACTGAATCCGCATTTGTGATTTGGATCTGCGGGGTCCCGATTCGTGCGTCGGTGTCAGCGTAGCCGATGAAGAACCTGATCTCTCGCTGGACCGGATCGAACTCCCGGATCGTCCCCTCCAGGTTCGGCAACGCCGGGACCGTCGAGAATAGAATGAATCCGTTCGCCGCCTGAGCGAGGAACTGCGGACGGTCCGAGTAATCGAAGTGGATAACCGGGAAGATCTTGTCCCCCCTCGCATCGAACGCCTCATCGACCTGGTAGACCTTGAGATCCTGGGTCTGGTACCGGTCGATCTCAGTGCCGACGGCCGGCGAGCCCGGCGAGCGGGGCCCGAGATCCACCACCGAGATGTTGGTGCCGCCCGAGTTGCCGACCAACAGCCGGTCCTCGGTGAGGTCGATTCCCACACCCCAGGGATCGGAGCCGACGGGTACGTTATCGAGGAAGATCTCGTTGCGCAGATCGAACGGGCGCACGATTCCAAAGTTGAAGTCGGAGAGCAGCATCAGCTCGCGGAGCGTGTCCACCACGGCGTCGGCGATCAGGGCGCCTTGTGGGATCCCGACCGTTCGGCCCGCAACGATGAGCCGTTCCAGGAACCCGCCCTGAATGCCTGAGGCATGGACCGGGCCTGTACCCGAACACGCGAGGCTGGCCACCGAGCCCACCGGATCGACCGTAGCGCCGCAGTTCGCGGTCGGCGCCGCATCGAACGCCCAGCCGGTCAACTCGAAGAACAGCGTGTCGGGGACGTCCGCCTCGGTGAAGACGGTTGCGGGCAGGTCCAGCGGCATCATCGCGAATGTCACCGGGACCGTGCCGCTGATCGCCGGGTTCATCACGCTGTCCATGAAGATTGTATCGATGACCGTGCCGGTTGTTTTGTCATTCCGAACAACGACGGTCACGCCCACACGGGTGATCGCGGTTTCCTGGTCGAGGGCGACGATGTTGAACAACAGCGAGTCGTCGACCTCCATGCGCGGCGGCTCGTCCTGTCGCCGCTGCGTACCACCGGTTACGAGCATGCTAACGATTGGCGGATTGGCATCGTCAGGGACCTCTGTCGCCACGGTAACGCTGATCTGGGCTAGCGCGCTGAGCGTATTGAGGTTGATCGCTTCAGCAGTGATGGTCAGCGTGCCCAAGGCCCCCTGGGGAATAAAAAAATCCAGCAGCGTGTCCACATCGGTGCGGAACACTGCAAACCGGATGGTGTCGGCCGCGGGGATGGCCGGCGGATTCGCGGCGGGGTTGGTGAGAACCACGTTGAGCTGCTGGAGCCCCGATTCGTCGCTCGCCCGGATGCCGACCCGGATGAGCGTGTTGTCGCGCACGGTCGAGTTCGGCAGCGGCGAATAGATCGATATCGTGGGCGCACCCAATGGGCCGCCCGGGCCGCCACCAACGGTCACGACCGCCGAGGCTGTCGCCTCGTTCTCCTGCGAATCCACCGCGACCGCCCGTATCTCCACGTTGGTCGGGTTGGTGAGGCCCGTGAAGAACGTGACGGTCACGCTGGCCTGGACGGTCCGCCCAACGAAGCGTGTCGTGTCGACGGCGATCAGCCGGCCGAGCACGATCGTGTCGCCCGTGGCCGTGATTACCGTCTCGAACTGATCCGTGCGGCGCAGTTCGGTGACGACGAAAGCCAGGGCGATGAAGTCCTCGGCATCGACCGTCGTTATCAGCGTGTCGCCCGCTGATTGGGCGTTGGTGATAGAGACGACGGGCGGTGCAGTATCGACGAGCGGCCCGTAGAGCGCGTCGTCCTCCTCGCAGGCCGCGAGTCCCAAGACGGCCACGGCTATCGTCCCCGTCAACAGCCGTGCCCAACCCCGTACACTTAGCATAAGACTACTCCCTCAGCGTGCTGCCACTGGTTCGTCCACGATGTGTGGCGTCACCAAGATCAACAGGTCCTGCTTCGTTTCGTTAGACCTGGTGGTCCGGAATAGTGGCCCGACGAGGGGGAGGTCCATCAGAATCGGAATGCCACTTTCGCTCTCGGTCACTTCGGTGACGGTGAGTCCACCGATAACTCCGGTCTCGCCGTCAGCCAGAATAAGGCGGGTAGTCCCTTCCTGGGTGCGGAAGGTGAAGCCGATATCGCCCGGTGCCACTGCCACTCCCGAACGCTCTGCGTGCAGATCGATAACGATCTGCCGGTCGAAGGTAATGTGCGGCGTTACCTGCAACTTGATGCCGGTCTCCTGATAGTCGACGGTCGCCTGCGGGAACTGGGCCTGGGCGCCCTGCTGCTGGCCGCCGCCGCCTCCTCCGGTGGCGCCGCCGGCGCCGGCGTCGACGACCCGTACCGGCGTTCTCTCACCGACGAGGATCTCGGCCTCCTGGTTGTCCATCGTCTGGATCGTCGGAGCGGCGACT
>JBDHKT010000079.1:0-7147 GCA_039586255.1 Gemmatimonadota bacterium
CTCCAGGATCTGCGGCCCGCGGACCGGCTTGGCGATCGCGATCCCCTCGGCCATCGTGCTCAGGGCAGTTCGGTGGCCGGCAGCTGCAACGGTGCCTGGATGACGGCGAGCTCGTTCGCCAGCGACTGCGCGAGCTGGGTGAGCGCCGCCTTCTGGATCGGCGGTGCGCTTTCGGCGTCGTCGAGCGTCCGCTCGAGCTCCGACTCCAGCGCCGAGACGAGGGCACCCCGCGCCTGGCGCTCCGCGGTCAACGCTTCCGCCAGCGAAGCGTCGAGGGAGTCGAGGCTGTCGGCGGCGAACTGGGCCACGGCCAGCGTGTGGCGAAGCGCGTCGGTGCCCTGTTCCCGGGCTTCGGGGATCAGGCGATACAGTCGCTCGGCCCAGGCCTGCGTGCTGTCGCGGGCGGTGGCGAGATCGGCAACGCGAACCGCAGCTTCGCCGTGCGCGAGTCTCAGCGAGTCGACGCGCGTCTCCTGTGCCGCCGCGTCGCCGATGGCGATGGCGAGGCCCAAGGCGATGGCGAGTAGGCGCGCTGCGTGACTCATGTATCGATACCGTACTTCTGGAGTTTGTAGTGGAGTGTCGCCGCGGGGATTCCGAGCAGTCGGGCTGCTTCGGCTTTCACGCCGCGGGACTGAACCAGCGAGCGACGCAGCAACTCGCGCTCGTACGATTCCACCGATTCCTGCAGCGTCCCTTCCGTCGGTTCCGCTGGTAGCGGCCGTGTGACGGTGGGTGCGAGTGCCGGCAGGTCCACCGGCGTGATCACGGCACCGCGGGCGAGGACTAGGGCGCGCTCGATCACGTTCTCGAGCTCGCGCACGTTGCCCGGCCAGTCGTAGACCTCGAGCGCCGCCATCGCCTCGTCGGATATGCCGGTCACCCTGGTGCGAGTGCGCAGCTTCAGCTTGTCGATGAAGTGCGCGGCGAGCAGCGGGATGTCGTCGCGGCGGTCGCGGAGCGGCGGCAGAACGACGGGGACGACGTGGAGGCGATAGTAGAGATCCTCGCGGAAGTCGTCGCTCGTCTTGAGCACCTCCGGCGCCATGTTCGTGGCGGCGATGATCCGCACGTCGACCGGGATCGTCTCCTCACCGCCGACGCGCTCGATCTCGCGTTCCTGCAGGACGCGCAGCAGGCGCACCTGCGTCTCGGGCCGGATCGAGCCGATCTCGTCGAGGAAGAGGGTCCCGCCCTCGGCGAGCTCGAAGCGGCCACGGCGGCGGCGCTCGGCGCCGGTGAAAGCGCCCTTCTCGTGGCCGAACAGCTCGGAGTCTAGGATCCCCTCGGGCATCGCGCCGCAGTTGACCCGGATGAACGGCGCGTCGGCACGCGGCGACGCCTGGTGGATGGCGCGAGCGACGAGCTCCTTTCCGGTGCCCGACTCGCCGTAGACCATCAGGGTCGAGTCCGACTGGGCGACGCGATCGATCCAGCTATAGATCTCGCGCATCGCCTGTCCGCGGCCGACTATCTCGCCGTACTCGCGCTCGATCTCGGCGCGCAGGTAGACGTTCTCGTCGCGCAGCCGCTCGCGCTCGGCGCGGGCGCGCAACAGGCTCTCGACGCGGGCCGCGAATGCCTCGCTGCGGAACGGTTTCTCGATGAAATCGATGGCGCCCGCCTTCATGGCCTCGACGGCGATCTCGACGGAGCCGTAGGCGGTGATGATTAGAACGTCGATTGTGGGGGCGCGCTCGCGTACGGCGCGCAGCATCTCCATCCCGTCCACCGGCGCCATCTTCAGGTCGGCGACCACCAGGTCGACATCGTCCTGGCCATCCAGGATCTCGAGCCCCTCGGCCCCGTTGGCCGCTCCGAGCGTACGGTGGCCCCGGCGCCGCAGCAGGAGCTCGAGCCCCTCCCGCATCGAGTCGTGGTCATCGACGATCAGTACCTTAGCCATACCTCTACTCTCGGCTAGGCCGCCCGCTAATGCAATCCCCCGGGCCGCCAGCGGCGGCAACGGCGCCCAGCACCTCCCTCAACCCCACCGCCGGGAAAGGGCACCGTCGCCGCCCCCAGGTCGGGCGCGCGCTCTGTCGAGAACCGATGCGAATCTCCGCCCTAACATCCGCCCAGGACGGTACTCCAACATCGTTGCACGCGCCCATCGTATCTATCGTCCTTTATAGCCGCCGCGGCCTGTACAGCTGCTCCCCCGACGTTCAGTTCCCGTCGACTGTACAGGCCCACGGCAGCACTTCAGTTCTCGAACGTCACGACGAAGCTCGTTTCGCCCTCCCGCGTCTCGAAGTCCACAGAGCCGGCGTTCGCCTCGGCGAGCTTGCGTACGATCGCCAGGCCGAGGCCCGCGCCGTCGGCCCGCGTCGTGAAGAAGGGTTGGAAGATCCGGTCGCGCACATCCTCCGCGATCCCCGGCCCGTCGTCGCTGACCGTCAAGCTGACCCGCTCGCCGTTTCCGGCCGCCGCCAGCACGACGCGTTGCTGCGCAGCTGCTACGGCGTTGCGCAGCAGGTTCACGGCGATGCGTTTCACCTGGTCGGGGTCGGCCACGATATAGAGCGGCTCGCCCGGTAGCTCGACCCGAACGTCCACGTCACCGGCGTCGCCGATCATCAGCACCGCTTCCTGCAGCGATTCGCGCAGGTCGATCCTGCGGGCCGCCGGTTCCTGCGGCCTGGCGAAGGCGAGGAAATCGGTGATCACCCGGTCCAGCTCACGCGCCTCGGCGCGGATCTTCTCGAGGTGCCCGCGGCGCTCGTCCTCGGCCGGCAGGCCATCGGCGGCGGCGCCGGCGAAGAGCTCGATCCCGCCCAGCGGGTTGCGGATCTCGTGAGCCACCTGGGCGAGCATGAGGCGAAGCTCTTCCTCGCGCCGGATGATCGCGACCCGCATCTCCTCCAGCGCCCGCGCCAGTTGCCCGACCTCGCCGGCGGCGCCTGTGGGTACCGGCTCCGAGTACTGCCCCTCGCCGATCCGCCGGGCCGCATCGGAGAGCTGCTCGAGCGCCCGGGTGAGGCCGCGGCTCAGAATCGCCGCCGCCAGCGCGATGGCCGCCAGCGCGACCAGCGCGAAGGTGATCATCTGTGCCCGTAACCGCTCGAGCGGCTCGAGGAAGCTCGCCGGCATCGCCACCGCCAGAACCGCGGGGCCGTCGTCGAGCCGGGCGAAGCCCAGCTTGTACCAGCGGCCCTGCTCGTCCTGGAACAGGGTGGTGGTCGCGGTGCCCGTCGCCCACGCCTCCTCGATCTCCGCCCCATAGAGGTCGAGGCTGTGCACCCGGTCCCCAATCGCCGGGCCCGGCCAGGAGGCGACCAGCAGGCCGCCGGCCGAGTCGAAGATGAAGGCGCTGGCCGAGACGGGGGCCAGCTCGCGCAGCCGCGCCGAGTAGGCTTGGAAGAGCCGCGTCGCCTCGTCGCCCGGCCGCAGCTGGCTCACCAGGTCGCCATCGATCCCCGACGACGCCGCCACCGCTACGGCCTCGAGCTTCTCGTCCAGCCCGCGCTCCAGAAGCCCACGCGTAGACCGATACACGAACCAGCCCCCGATTCCGAGGGCCCCGGTCGCGAAAAGCACGAATGCGACGGCGAGTCTGTGGCGAAGCGGCATAATCCTCCCTTCCGGAGGGGCTGGGGGCAAGGCATATGCCAGGTGCGGGTCCCTCATGCTCCAGGCTTAACTGTCTGTGTTACTTGCAATTAGAGCTCTAGCCTGCCCCGCGCCGGGCCGCCGGGCCGGGCCCGGCATTCAGATTTTCGAATGGGCGACTCAGCATTCCGTCCGCCTGGATTGTCGGGGGGTGCCGACATCTGCTAGATTGTCGGTGCTGGTCTTTGCGGCTCCGTGAGTTCCCGCCACTCATCAACGACAGCCGCAGCCACCACAAGCGGCCGGCACGAGGTACCCGCCGACATCCAGTCTCCTCGCCGTGAGCCGGCCGCAGGGACAAGTCTCTCTGCTGAGACAGCCAGTGCAGTACCTAGCGAGGCGGTTATGAACGAGCGTCGCAGATTCGTGGCGGGGGTGGACGGGTGTAAGGGTGGCTGGGTCGTAGTGCTTCTCGAGCTCAACGGCGAACGGAGGGTCGTCGGCGAGTCGTGTCGCGTAGTCGATTCATTTCACAACATCATCGTCCTGCCGGAGACCCCGCGATTCGTGGCGGTCGACATGCCGATAGGGCTGCCGACGGTGGCGATGCCGGGTGGCCGCGCCTGCGATCGCGAGGCGCGACAGATGCTCGGCAAGCGCAGGACTAGCGTCTTTTCGCCGCCGGTACGCGCCGTGCTCTCCGCCGACTGCTATGAGAAGGCGGTGGCGCTGAGCCGGGCGAGCTCGCGCCACACGATCGGCATCACGAAGCAGGTCTACGGCCTCGTGCCCAAGCTGCGCGAGGTCCACGATGCCATGACCCCCGATCTCCAATTTCGTATCCGCGAGGTCCACCCCGAGCTGAGCTTCAGCATGATGAACGACGGCCAGCCGCTCGCTTCGTCCAAGCGTTCGGGGAAAGGCAAGACGGAGCGACTGACGCTCCTCGAGCAGCACTTCTCCGGTGTCGAAGACGCGCTGGGTCGGGTGCGCAAATCCGACGCGCCGGATTTGATCGATGCCTACGCCGCCGCCTGGAGCGCCTGGCGCATGGCGCGTGGGAAGGCGCGCTACATCCCGGAAGAACTGCAGATGGATTCGCGGGGGCTGCGGATGGGGATCTGGTTCTGAGTAATGCTCCCTAACTCCCTGTGAGCTTCCTGCGCTGTTTGCGGATCCAGTCTTCCACGCTGTCGGGTATGAGCAAGCGGTCGGCGATCGATGCGATCTCCTCCGCCTCGCGCCACGTTTGCTCGAGAAGCGCCAGTTCTCCCTCGAGGGCCCGGCGCTCGCTCTCTTCGTGAGCCGCCATCTCCAGCGCCAGGCGAACCTCGGCACTCATCTTCTTGACGGTTTTGGCGCGTGCGTCGGATGCACTGGCGAACAGTCGCTCCGGGGCACGGGCATCCTCGATGCGCGCGACCGCATCGCGCACCTGTGAGTTGGTGCCGCCCCACGAGTTGAGCTTGGGAAGGATGTGACCGGCGGCGCGAATCGCTGTGGGCCCGCTCAGCATCCCCGTCTCGCGCTTACCTTTGCCGTGCGCCGAGAATACACCGGCCTTCTCGACCGGGCGGTACGGTACGATGAGCGACCAGCCGTCCTCTGCATCGGAGCTGGTGATCTCCACGCGTGACAGATCCTTGTGAACGACGGATAGGCGTTTCCCCTCCTCATCGCGGACCCGCGCGACGACCTTCTTCTTGCCGCCGAAGATGAAGAACCAGATGATGTCCATGCCCGCCGCCGCCGCCGCCACCGTGACCGCCACCTGCGTGCCGGTGACGATCATCTGGCGGATGCGGCGGCGGATGAACTCGCGGCCGTAACGCCAGGCGGCGAACTCGGGACGCTGCGGCCTGCCGATGCGGACAAGCTCCAGCCCTTCGGGCACTCTGGCGAGCCCAATGTTATCGGTGGAGAAGCTCTGGGACGTGTCGTAGAACTGGCGCTCGCATTCCTCGATCGCCTCCCAGCGCTCTTCCAGCGGGCTCAGGTTCCAGCGCCGGCAGTACTCGCAGACCACCCACAAGCGGCCCTTCTCCTGATCGAAGGCGAGGCGGCGACCGACGGGAAAGTTCTCGACGATCTCGTTGGAGCCGAGGTTGCGGTTGCAGTAGATGCAGGTCTTGAACATCGTCTGAACTTAAGGCGCCTTGCGGAGCTCGGCCATCCACTCATCCACATCTTTCGGGATGAGGAGCGAGTCGGCGATGGCCGCGATCTCTTCCGCCTCGCGCCAGGCCGCCTCGAGCGCCGCCAGCTCGCCCTCCATGGCGCGGCGCTCCGACTCCTCGTGCGCCGCCATCTCGAGCGCCAGACGCGTACGCGAGTCCATGCGGGTAAGGCGCGACATGCCGGTCAGACCGGGTGCCGCGGTGAAGACGCTCACCGGGTCGCCGAGTTGCTCGATCAGCCTCACGGCGTCCTTCACATCCCACTCCGTAGCACCGAACGGGTTGAGCCAGGGGAGGACGTGGCCCGCCGCCCGGATCGCGGTACCGCCCTCGAGCCGCACCAATTGACGCTCGCCGCGGCCACGCCTGCCAAACAACCAGACGCGCTCGTGCGGTCGGTTGGGGACCGTGAGCGACCAGCCCTCGGGAGAATCGTTGGGCCCGATCTGCAGCGCCTCCAGGTCCTTGCGGACGATCCGCAGGCGCTTGCCCTCCTCGTCGCGGACGCGGGCGATCACCTTCGAGTTCTCGTCGCTTAGGAAGAAGAAGAACAGCCCGATGAGCGAGGTCAGAGTGTAGCCGACTCCAGCCACCGTGGACTTGAGTATGTTGCGGACGCGCCGCCTGATGAACTCCCTGCCGTAGCGCCAGGCGGCGAACTCGGGGCGCAGCGGCCGGCCGACTCGTACCAACTCCAACCCTTCCCTGAGCCGGGCGAGCCCAATGTTGTCGGTCGAGTAACGGAGGCGCGTGCGGCGGAACTCGCGCTCGCAGTCCTCGATCGCCTCCCAGCGCTCGTCCAGCGGTGACAGGTTCCAGCGTCGGCAGCGCTCGCAGACGACCCACAACCGCCCGCGCTCGCCGTCGAAGGCGAGCCTGCGCCCGACGGGGAACTTCTCGACGACTTCGTTATCGCCGAGATCGCGGTTGCAGTAGATGCAGGTCTTATACATCAGCGGCGTGACTCGGCACCGAGCTGCCGCTTCCAATTGCGGATGATCTCCTCGACTCGCTCCGGGATCAGCAATCGGTCGGCGATCGATGCGATCTCCTCCGCCTCGCGCCACGCTTCCTCCAGGAGCGCCAGCTCGCCTTCCAGGGCACGACGCTCGCTGTCCTCGTGCGCCGCCATCTCCAGCGCGAGCCGCACGTCGGCGTCGAGGTTCTTGAGCTCCGTGGCGTCCCGGTCGAAGACGCGGTCGGGCACGAGCGCGCCGGACTCGGCGGCGACGCTGGCGAAGAGACGCTCGGGTGCGCGCACCTCCTCGATCATCGTGACGGCATCTTTGACCTGCGAGTCGGTCCCGCCATACTCGTTCAGGCGCGGCAGGATATGGCCCGCGGCACGGATGGCGGTAGCGCCGGAGAGCTCGGTCTCCTGACGCTTGCCCTTCGCCAGCGACCACAGCGCAAACCGT
>JBDHKT010000080.1:0-7138 GCA_039586255.1 Gemmatimonadota bacterium
CAGGAACACGGCGTCGCCCGCTGCGAGGGCGAGCGACTCCAGTTCGTCGCCGATCTCGACCAGGTGCCGCCCTCCCCTGTGAGCGACCATCGCCAACTGCCGACCCGAGGTCTCGACCATCTCGACGAAGAACGCCTCGTGCAATGGGACTCCGTGTGTCTTCTCGATCTCCTGGGCGAGCTCCGCCTGCCTCTCGCGAGACTTAGTCACGCACTGCTGGGCCTCCTCGAGAGCTGCGAGCAGCCTGGTCATCTCGTTGATCAGGAACTCGTCCAGTTTGCGGCTCTCGGCGGGGTCGCGTCGAGCACTCTGAACGAACTTCACCTTCTCCTCCAGACCGGGCGCATCCTCGCCCGCCGACCTGAGGAGGTTTGCGTAGAGCCTTTCCGAGATGGTCCGTGACATTGGCATTACCTCGCCGGTAGCTGTTGCTTGGTCTGCTCGGGTCGATCGCATCCCTGGGTGTCGCACACAGCGCTGCTCTCGGCCGCGCCGTAGCCGGGGTGTAAGGGCTCGCTTTCCTGTGACCGTTTAGGCGTTGCCTCCTTTAGTTCGTCGCCCTCGGCCGTCGCGACACCCGTCATGTAATAGCCGCGGTGCATGACCATCCCGTATCGCCAGCCGAATACATCGCAGGCCAGGTCGTCTTCGCCCAGGTCGCTCAGCAGAAACGCGACGTGGAACGGGCCGGAGAACACGGCGCGGTGCAGAGCCACGTCGTGCGCGCTGAAGAACGGACGCAACAGCGAGCAGTCATGCCTGCGTTCCTCGGGGCACGACCTGCACCAGAACGGATGGCTGTGTGCCCAACCCAGGAGGAGCTCATCCTGACCCCGCAGTTCCACCGCAGCTCTCACGGCCGCCCAAGTGTCCGCGGTGAATGTCAGCCGTGTCGTCTCCGCCTTGGCGTGAGGAGCAGCGATGAAGGCGGTGACGACCGAGAACAGCTCGTGGCCTGCCGCGTCCCTGAACAGCCTGCCGATGAGCACGCCACCCGACTCGAACTCTCCCGCCTGCCGCGCCAGCTCTTTGGCCTCCGCTATCACGCCTTCCGGGATGAACAGCGGCACGTCGCCGTCGGACCACCCCGGGCCGTTGATTCGCTTCGCCCCCTGGAGGGTCGCTTCCAGCGAAACCGATCCGAGAGGCAGCGGCTGAATGATTTCCTCGACCGTGAAGCCGCTGTCACTTGGGTGACGCGCGTCCGCAGCGGGACGAGGCCGCGGGAAAGCGTTCACCTCGTAAGTGAACCGCTGCCCTTCCTGGAGCTTTCCCTCCTCCACCAGGACCGCCGAGCCAACTTCGACCGCAGGTCTGAAGTACGCCTGCGGGATAACGAAGGAGAGCAACCCTTCACCATCCTGGTCATCACGGTCGAAGGCGATCCGAATACCGTCGACGCGCGGTTCGCCGCACTCCGGGTGCCAGACCGGTTCAACCCGGGCGGACGAGCAGCGCATGAGCGGCGGCAGCTTACCCTGCCGGACCGCCTCGAAATGAGCCCACTGGACGGCCGGCTCCCAATCCGGGTCCACGGGCAGCTGACCCAGCGGGTCCCCGGGTTCGGACCGCACGTCCGCCACGTATTGGAACTTGTCGACGATGGCCATCGCCGTCCTCCGCCTAGCCGGCGTCGATGTTGGGTTGGAGGGTGATCTTGTCGCCCGTTTGAAGAGCGTCACCGACCACCTCCGACGCGTGAAGGTGCCGTCCCTCGCGCTCGTGCCGCGCGTGATAGGTGTAGGGCAGACCGGAGGGATCGTTGCGGCTCAAGCCCAGGCGATCGACGAGCTCGCGGACGAGGTCGCTAACGGTGGCGTCTTCCGGGTAACCGCTTAGCCGTGCCGCGTGCTGGCC
Source organism: Gemmatimonadota bacterium (assembly GCA_039586255.1). Lineage (GTDB taxonomy): Bacteria > Gemmatimonadota > Gemmatimonadetes > Palauibacterales > KS3-K002. The sequence continues at coordinate 1,858 of JBDHKT010000080.1, forward strand.
CGTGACGTCCGCTGCTTCGAGATTGAGCCGCCCATTGCCGTTGAGCTTCTCGGCTGCCTTTTCGCTGATCGTTACCATCCTTTTCTCCTTCTGGTAGTGACTCCCGAACCGAGCATAGACGTTTACGAAGCCGCCGCGCCCGCCTCGCTGAAGCGCCGTCGTAGCTCACTCTTCTTCGGCATGAGCCGGCGGTGGCGGATCTCGAGATACAACCGCGCCAGCTCCGGGTCATGGGCCAGCGCACGGACCTCGCGGCCACAGAGCCCGCAGGCGACGGAAAGCGCCGAAAGTCCGTGGACGAAGGTTGCGACCGTGATCGTCCCGGGAAGCTGCACCTCGAATCCCCACGATCTCCCTGCGTCCGATTCCCACGAGACGGCCCGGGCCATGCGAACGACTCCCGAAACGGAGAGTAGCAGCGCGGCGATGGCGGACCCGGCCAGGCTTTCAGTTGCAGCGTCGCCCTCTGCGAGCAGCTCCACGCGCTGCATGATGTGCCCGGCGTCTCGCTCGACCGCCGCCTGATAGAACGCGCCGCCCGCGACATCTAGGTCGACGTGAAGGCGTCCGGACGAGCGCTCGCTGTACGACCAATCGGCTTCGCCACAAAGGGCGCCGGGATCGGACGAGGAAGCGCCGTTTTCGCCGCCACCATCGCTGGGTGCCTCACCCGTGCTCGACGTGCAGGAGGTCGAGGCGGCAATGGCCGAAGCCAGACCCGCGACGGCCTCTCGAACCTGCCAGGCTATCCCAGCGGCTCCACGGCCGAACGCCTCTTCGACCGGGACCTCCGCCCGCAGCAGGGCCGAGCCATCGACCAGCAGAACGTGCTTGGCGTTTCCTCTCAGTTCCGCGTTCCTCTCCAGGGTTCGGAGCGGACTTGGCGCTCGTCCCCGTGGCGGAGGGAACTCCAGTACCAGCCACCCGTCGTCGATGCGGGCGACGCCTCTGCGGCTCGCGATCGAGAGCTGCCATGCCTTGGAGTCAGTGGCCCGTACACTGAGGCCGTAGCCGCTCAGTGCCTCGGTCACGGCAACGACCGGCCCTTCGTCGGCCTCGAGAAACGGACGAGGGTTCGAAAGGCGCGCTGTCATCCTGCCGCTCCTTGATCGAGCGGTTCGACCTCGTCGACCGCCTCAACGCACAGGCGTTGGGTACGGCGTTTGAGTGGGCGTGTGTCGATCGGGAACCGATCCAGGTTGTTGCGCGTCCAGCTGCACGCTTCTTTGTTCAAGGCATCATCTTCTCTCATCGTGACTTTGTTGTACGTGATGATCTCGAAGACCTGGTAGAGGATATCCACCAGCGTCGTTCCGCCCGGCATCTGTCCGACACATACTGCAGGCCCTCTTATGTTCGGATGCCAGACCGTGTTGGGGTTCAGCATCGTGACCACGGCCGTCGAATGCTTGCAGCGCAGGTAGTCCTCGGGGAACATGACTCCAATGAGAAAGCTATCGGCCTCGACGATGGCGCCGCGTTCACGGACCAGCCCGCGGCAGCGGAACCGTGCCAGGTAGTGCTGTGCCGGCGCCGGGCCCAGCGGCTGGAGGTGCAGCAGGTCGCTGGACTCGGCCAGCGCCATCCCTTGGGAGTGCTGTCTCTCGAGGAACGCCTGGAAGATGGTGTCAGTGGGCATCGTTCACTCTCCGAGCTCGAAGTGCCGTTCGTGCTCGCCGCTGGTCACCGAGAACACGTCTCCGTCACGTAGTCCCACGCTCCGCAGTGAGCGGTGGGTCGTGCTCGCCGGCAGGGCGGCCAGGTCCAGGCGATCGTAGGAGTAGAACCCCATGGGGATCAGCGAATCGCCGCAGCGCCGGCAGTCCTTTGCGGCCGACCGACCGGAAAGCTGGAGGACGTCGTCGACCTGACCGCAGGCGGCGCAGCGCAGTCTGGTGTTGAAGCGGTGGCCTTCGACGCGTAGCTGGACCGGTGCGACTTCCTCGCGACCGTTGCCGAGACCCCGCAGCTGTCCGACTGAGAACCCGCCCGCTCGTGCGCCCAGCTTCTCGATCGTCCAGACGCGGTGATCGAACCGGCACCCCTCGTTACGGCGATAGCTCGTCACGAAGTGGGTCTGGTGCCCGGCGCTGATGACGACCTCACGCCCGGCCAGCGAGTCGGTGAGCCGACCGCTCAGCAGCTTCTCGCACTCCGCCGCTGCGAGACTCGCCGCCAACGCGCCCAGGTATGCGGGCGCGTTCGTGGCCGCCGCAGCGGCATCGCCTGTGCACCAGTGAGCCTGCTCGAGGTTCTCGTAGTCGGCGTCGGAGAGCGCGCACTCGTAGCACGGCGCGTTCGTTCCCGGCAGGTAGACGGCGACGCGCGCCAGCCCGCCGGCAGGCTCCACGCCGGCGTCCACGAAAGGAACGCCGAGCCGCCAGGCGATCTCGTTGACCGTTACCCGGGCGGCCTTCGAGTCCAACGCGGCCAGAATCACACCCGCCCGTAGCAGTCCGCGGGGAACCGTCTCGACCCGGCGCGCCAAGGCCGTGACCTCCAGCTCGGGATCGATGGCGCGAAGCCGCCTCGCAACCACGGTCGCCTTCGACCTGCCGATCTCGCGAGCCGCGATCTCCTGAGACTCGAGGTTCGGATGCTCATAGATGTCGTGGTCGACGACCGTGATCTTCCGAATCAGAGACAGCCGCGCGAGATAGCTCGCCAGGTTCGACCCGATGTTGCCGAGCCCGACGACCACGACAGCTCCTCCGGCGGCGCCTGTCTTCGTCATAGATCCTCCGGGCTCCAACGGAACCCCGCGTCGAGGGCCGTCGGCCGATCGCACAGGGCACAACGCTCGGCGTAGAGCCAACACCCGAACGTCTCGCTCTGATGATGCCAGGAATCGCAACCCGGACAGCGGACGGCCGGCGTACCGGCTTCGATCTCCGTCTTGCAACGGGGGCAGTACACGGGCTCGGGAGACCCGGGGAACAGCTCCACCTCGGCGAGCCGCTCGCTGGAGAAGTAGGTGGGAGATCCATCGCTCAGCTGAATGGCATCGCGATCCTCGAGAACACGGATGCCGGTCTGAAGGGGCACGCCGTTCAGGCGCAGATCCACGGAGGGCCGACTCAGAAGGACCCAGGTCTCCCGACCGCCAGGGGTGGAGCGGCGGCAGAGGGCAGCGCCGTCCGTATCGGGCTGGGCGACTGGCTGCGGGCCCGAGACGAGGGCGAAGACGTCGCCTTCAACCTTGACCGCCTCCCAATCGCCTGACTCGGTTCGTGCCCAGAGGTGGGCCATGAAAGCCTCCCGTTGCGGTAGCCGGAGCCTCGAGCGGAGAGTATACTAAGCCCGTCTGACTCGTCATACTGTGTAGAGTCACTATTATACTACAACGGTATGGCAACCCTGTCAACACCTGTGGGACGGCCGGTAGGTGCCTAGAGCTTCGTGACTCGCTTTTTCGCGGCTTGGACTTGATGGTGGAGGGGTTCGCTGGGCCGGGCAGCTTGGGCGAGGCTGCCCAGTGTCTTCAGTACGGCGTCGCGATAGTCGGGGTCAGAGTAGGCGGTTACGAGGTTGCGGTACGCCCTGGCAAGCTCTGGGTCGGCCTCGAAGGCCTGCTCGATCAACTGTGCGTCGATCGGTGCGTGTTCCTGGGGCTCGGGCGGGGCTCCCAAGGAGTCACGTATGGCCGCGCCGCGCGTCCTGATGCGGCGGCGGGAGCGCTCCAGCCTGACTGCATCCACCGCCTCGAGGAACTCGCGCTGTTCCTGGGCTGAGAAGCCCAAGGCCTGCGCCAGGTCCAGCGCCAGCTGGGGCGAAGGTACCTTCAGTTCCTTCTCGAGGTGTGATATGTAGCCGTCGGTTGCGCCGATCCTATGGCCTAACTCCCGTTGCGTCAGCCCCTGGCGCTTCCGCTCCCGCCTGATCCACTGCCCATAGCGCATATCTGGCGGCACCTGATCTCGGTAGAAGACCTCGAGGCCGCATTCCGGCCGGCACTCGCCCACCTGCGCACTATACTGACCGACACTACTATACTGGTAGACCGTGTCCGTGCAAGGGGGTGAGGTTTTCTACCTCCGAATGAAGTGGATCCCCCTCACGCGACCTGCGTCCAGGGTCATGCCGGTGACCCGGCCGGGTTCGTCACGAACGTAGGTAATGGTCACGTAGAAGAAGGTGAACTCGTCTCTGACGGTTGGGACCAGTGGGTCGTCGGGCTCGCTCGCCAGATAGAGCGCGTCGTCTTTGACCACCAGCTCCCACTCGGTGTCCAGCTCCTCGCTGTAGTACTCGCCGGCGTACTCGGCCAGCTGGGCCCCATCGGGCTTGAAGAGCTCGATGGGCTCGAAGGTCGATGGGGCCTGACCCTCTACGTCCACGTGGATGAGACTCGGCCTGCCGGGATCCTGGCGTTCGAACCGGGCCTCAGTCTTCACCGGTGCGTCCACCGCCAGGAAATGCGAGTCGCTCAGAGGTGACATGTGGAATACTGCACCCGGCCCCTGGACCTTCAGCATGCCTCGCTCGACGGAGACCTCGATGATCGAGCGGTCTGACTGGTCGCGATAAGCGCCGGTGAGCGTTTCGAGCTGGCTCTCCGTGAGTTCGACGAACTCGACGTCCGTAGCGGGTTCGGCCGCCTCTTCCGCTACGGGCGCTTCCGGCTCCACCGCGAACTCGTCTGCCAGGTAGACGTCGGCGACCTGCCTGGCGAGGCCGCTCGGATTGACGGCGCCCAGGTTGCACAGGCAGATGACGCTGAAGCGTTGATCGGGGAAGCGGAGGAACTCGGCCCGGTAACCGCCGAGCGCTCCGCCGTGCGCCACGGTTCTCAAACCCTTGTATGTGCCGATCTGCAGAGCCGCTGCGTAGCTCAGGGTGTCGCCGTCATTGAGGACGCCGCGGACCAGCATGCGGTCGATGAGGTCGCCGCCGCCGAGGCTGTTATCGTAGTAGTTGCGGTCCCAGAGCAGCAGGTCGTCCACCGAGGTGTACAGTCCACCCGACCCGACCTGTGCGAAGTTGCTGATGTTGAGCGCGACGGAGCCGTCGTCCCGCTTCAGATGGCCCGTGGCGCGACCCTTGATGACGTGGGTGTGGTCGTCGTGGAAGTGGGTGTTCGCCATCCCCAGCGGTTGGAAGATGTTCTCGTGGGCGAACTCGCGCAGCGACACCCCTGTCGCACGCTCGAGGATCACCGAGAGCATGAAGTAGCCGGAGTTGCTGTAGAGGTACTCTGCGCCCGGCTCGAAGTTCAGCGCCGTCTGGCGCGCGATCATCTCGAGAGCATCATCCGCCTCGTGGATGTCGGCGATCTCCTCTC